>CBDURB010000151.1:0-4598 GCA_965369585.1 uncultured bacterium | reverse complement strand
AGCCGTTCCAGTTCAAGAACTGGAAGGACCCCGCCAACGTGGAGCCGGGGATGGTGAAGTGGCTGCACCTGGCCGGAGGCTACGGCCACTTCCGCTTCCGCCCCCTCCTCTGGCAGCCCGTGCCCATCGACAGGGCGGTGCGGCTGGAGATAGAGCGAGCGGGTTAGGCCCCGGGGGCCGCCTGCGACGCGGCCCGCTGGTGTAGAATAGGGCCGCTATGGAGCCGCGCATCCGCGATGGCGCCTATAGCACCCTCGTGCGCGCGGGGCGCTCGTCGGCAACAGCAGAGCGAGGAGGGAGTACATGATGCGTGCCGCACTGGTGCTGCTCTTGATCTTGATGGCCCTCGCGTACAATGGCTGCCTGGGAGAGGAGAGCCCTTCGCCTTCGCCTACCCCCTCGCCAGGCGCGTCTCCGACACCTACCCCAACACCGGGTGAAGGCGCGACCGCGACGCCCGCTCCACCAGCGCTGAAGATATTCTTTGTGTCCGAGCGTGAACCGAGTGGGGCATATCTGATGGACGCCGACGGCTCCAACACCGTCTGGATAGGCGTCGCCGCCTTTGGGCGAGGCTTCGTCGCCTGGTCACCAGATGGATCTCAGGTAGCGGAGGTCCGGTGTCCCGAGGACGTCACCGACAAGAACTCCGAGCTCGTTGTGGTGAACGCCGACGGCTCCGGGGAGGTGAACGTCTCCAGCCATCCCGAGCCGGATGTCGTGCTGTGCTACTCTGACGCGCCCAGCGGCAGCCTCGACTGGTCGCCTGACGGCAGCCGCCTGGTCTTCCACTCCCTTCGAAGCCCCCAAGGCCTATACACGGTCAACGCCGATGGCTCCGGCCTTGCCTTCCTGGTGGACGGGTTCTTGCCGAGCTGGTCCCCTGACGGGCAATTTATCGCCTTCATAGGGCAGACGGATGAGGTGAATTGGGTGGCGGACCTGGAGGTGATCAGGCCAGACGGCAGCGATCGTAGTGTGCTGGCCAATATCCCTTGCGACTGGTCTGCGCTGGCCGACTCCTGCCTGGCGACTCGCGTTCACTGGTCCCCTGACGGGACGCTCTTCGTCTTCGCCGCGTATCCTTCCAAGCCTGCAGACTTCCCACCGGAGTTAAGCACCGACATCTACACGCTGGAAGCCGACGGTACGGGTCTGACGAAGATCACAGACGTCCCTGAGAATGACTACCGCCCCATCTGGGCGGACTGCACCCGTCCCACCGCTGGCTGCCGGGCGCAGATCACCAACATCGCTCCGGATACCCTCCATGTCCGAGAGGAGCCCATGGTGAGCGCGTCCAGCACTGGCAATCTCAACGAGGGCGATGTTGTCTGTCTCCTTGGGCCCTCGTCCTTCGTTGACGGATTCCGCTGGTGGCCCCTCCGCTCCGAGGCCGGAATCGAGGGCTTTGCAGCCCAGGCCGATCCCAGCAGCCTTGGATCCCCCTGGATCACGCCCATTGGGGGGTTCTGCGAGTAGGATACTCTCACTATGGAGCCGCGCATCCAGTACGCCAAGACCAAGGACGGGGTGAGCGTCGCCTTCTGGCCTTTCGGCGCGTAGGCCGCGGCTTCAGGCCAGCGCGAGACAATCGCCGCCCTGGCTCAGTTATCTAGCGGTTAGCTTTTGCTCGCCTTCTGCTGGATCTTCTCTTGCCGCTCCTTGCATTCGTCGGAGCAGAACTTCGCCTCGGGTGGCAGATGCTGCGGCAGCGGCTTCCCGCACCCCGATGCGGCGCAGGCTCGGAACGCGTCTAGGTTCAACGATCCGGCAAACATCTAAATGTCCTCCTACCTGTCAGCCCATCGCTTTGGCGGCGACCTCGCTGGGCCCCGCACGATGGATGTTTTCTGACCCCTTCTGGTGAGAATTGTAGGCCAGGGATGCCGGCGAATCAGTCGGGCAGCGTCAGGAAGCGGCGTGGGGCTTTGCCCCACCACAGCCGCTCACAGAGCATACTGTGCACCTGGCGAATCCCTTGGGGGAGGCGGGGGCGGAGCCCACTAACGCCAGCCGGTCAATTTTTTCATGCGGGCGTAGGCGGCGATCTGGGCCCGGTTCTTCAGGTGTAACTTCTCCAGGATGTTGTGGATGTGGTTCTTGACTGTGCCGACGGATATGAACAGCTTGTCCGCTATCTCCTTGTTGGTAGTGCCCTGGCTCGCCAGGTCCAGGACTTCGATCTCTCTTGGCGAGAGCTCCGCCTGCGACTCGCCGAGTTCCGCCTGGCGGTGGGCCTCGCTCACGAACGCTTTGAGGATGCGATGCGCCATGGGCGCCGCGATGACGGCTTCGCCCCGCAGGGCGCCCTCCAGCATCTCGAACAGCTCCTCAGGGCGCATGTTCTTGAGCAGGTATCCGTGGGCGCCGCTGCTGATGGCTTCGAACAGGTCCTCCTCCTCTTCGGAGACGGTGAGCATAATGATTTTCGTTTCGGGAAGCTCCGCCTTAATCAGGCGCGTAGCTTCGATGCCATCGCACCCAGGCATACGTATGTCCATAAGGATGACTCCGGGCCGCAGGCGCAGAGCCTTCTCCAGCGCCTCCCGGCCATCGGAGGCCTCTTCGATAATGGCGTCTTCACGCCAGAGACCGATGAGCTTGGCCAGGGAGGAACGAAGCAGGATGTTGTCATCGACGAGGAGAAACTTCTCGGCGCTCATGCGGCTTTGGCCTCATCTATGGGAATGGTAACTTCAAGGCGTGTGCCGGCATCAGCGCCGCTTTCGATTACCAGGCTACCGCCGATACCTTCCGCCCGCTCCCTCATGGTATGCAGGCCGTACCGCCCGCTCTGGGGGACGTTAGCCGGGTCAAACCCGGGGCCGTTATCACGGATGACCACACGGACCAGCTGCTCGTTGGCCTCCACGCTGAGCCATACTTCAGCAGTGGGGGCATGCTTCTTCACGTTGGCCAGAGCCTCCTGGACGATGCGGGTCAGCTGAACTTCTGACGAGGGCGACAGGGCTGCCGCCGATCCCCGATGGCCTTCGAAGTGGCATTGGATGCCGGTCTGAAGGCTGAACTTCTGCAGATACTCGCGCAGAGTGCGTCGAAGGCCGCCGGTGGGCGAGAGGGGAGTGCGGAGGTCCATTATCGCCAGGCGGAGACCCCCGTAAGCCTCACGTGTCACCTGCGTCATCGTCTCCAGCTCTGCCCTGGCCTTGGCCAATTCGTCGCTCGCCAGCAGGTGGTCCACGATGCCCATCTGCACGTTCAGGTAGCCCAGGGTCTGGGCCAGGCCGTCATGCACCTCCCGGGCCACTCGCTGGCGCTCCTCCAGCACGGCGATGGCCCCCCGCTTGCTGAAGAGCTGGGCATTCTGTATAGCGGGCCCAACCTGAGAACCCAGTGCAGTCACAAGCTCCCGTTCGTCCAGTGTGAAGGGCCGAGATGTGGGGCGGGCCACGAAGATGGCGCCGATGTTGATGCCCTTGGACCTGATAGGAGCGCTGATGCAGGTCCCGGGGGTTTTATCCCCCAGGATGCCCGCGCAGCTGGCGCTCTCCTGCGAATCCGGGACCACCACCGCCTGACCGAGCGCCAGCGCCTTCTTGCACTCACAATCGTGAGAGCCAAGGCTGCCATTATCATGCGGAATCTGCAATGAGGATCCGCTCTGGGCGACGAGTCTCAGCTCGTCGTCTTCCTCCGAAATCAGTGCCAGCCCGGCGGCCTCCGCCCGTAGCGCCTGCATGACATTGTGGGTGATGGCTGCCGCTACCTCTTCTAGGTCCAACGACTGGCTCGCCTCTGTGGACACGACGTTCAGGAGGGCGAGGCGCCGGTTTCGCTCCCTGATCTCGCGCTCCAGGTGGGCCAGTGTGGCGAACACGAAGGTGGAGAAGGCGAAGGCGGCAGTGGAGACGGCTGCCAGGATCACGACAGTGTGGCCCCAGGCGGGCACAGAGTTACCGTACAGTCCGCGCGTCACCAGCTCGAACACGACAACAAATGCCGTAGGAACGACGACGCTGACCCAGCGCAGCGTCCGTATACTCAACATTCTATTCATCACTTCTAGCTTAGGCCCCAGGGCTTGGTCTGCACCCATGCCGTTTGACCTATTTACGCCGTCCAGAGGTCACATGTCCTCCTATGGCATTCCCCTATCTCAGACGTAGACGCCTCGCTCAGTCGAACACTGGCCTGCCGTCAGATACAGCATCAGGCCGGCGAGGGTACAGCCTCGGCTTGCGCGCTGATAGCCCCCGCTGAGCCGGAGAACCTATCCGATGGCGGATCGATTGGCGGCGTTCGCGGGCATACGCTGAAGACGAGGAAGAAAGGAGGCAACAATCATGCCAGGGTTCGTGTTCATACTAGGAACCATCGTCGTCGAAGGCGGTCTGGTCGCTCTGATTATGTTGCTCATCACCGCGGGCGACCGGGAGACCCGCCGTGAGGAGGAGGCACAGCACCGCCTGGCTGAGCTGGAGGCGGAGGAGGAGCGCCTGCGCAAGGCCGCGTAAGCACGGCGCCCAAAGTCAAGTAGGGCCCCCCCCCATGGGGCCGCCCAACATTAGGTTCAACCCAGCCGATAAACATGAACAGGTTTTACTGCGAGTGGGAGAATGAGGGACAAACCCCCC
>CBDURB010000150.1:0-4627 GCA_965369585.1 uncultured bacterium | reverse complement strand
CCACACACATGATGGGGCGCAGACCGGTCGCCAGCGCCGCCTTCACCTTGCGGTTCACCGTCTCATCCGTCTCGCCGAACTGGTGACGACGCTCCGAGTGGCCGATGATAGCGTACTGCACCAGCTCCGCCACCATCTGCGGGCCGGTCTCGCCGGTCGCCGCGACATCGTCCTGCCAGTGTACGTCCTGCGAGCCTAACCCTAGTGATGAGCCCCGCAGCGCCTCCCCTACCGCGGCCAGGTACACGAACGGCGGGCAAACCACCTTCTCCACCCCCGCCACGCCGTCTATCGACTCCCGCAGCCCGGACGCCAGCGCTATCGCGCTCTCCAGCCTGGTATTGCACTTCCAGTTCGCCGCAACTACCGGTACTCGCATGGCCATCACGCTCCTAAACGCTGAAAGATCGGTCTCCGTCTGTGTTCATCCGCAGCGAACCGCTACGCGCCGTACTTCGTGAGCCGTCCGGCATGAGCCATCGCCAGGGGCAGCGCCTCCACCGCCGGGAACGTACCCAGCGAGCCCTGCTGCAAGGCGACCTCATTGAAGGCGTCGCACCCGTCCGCCCGCGTCCACGGCGCCCGCATCAGAAACGGCACCGGGTGCCAGGAGTGCGCCGCCAGCACCGCCGGCGTCGAGTGGTCCCCCGTCACCATCAGTACGTCCGGCTTCAACGCCAGCAGCGATGGTATCGCCGCGTCCGCCTCCTCCAGCTTCGCCACCTTGCGATCGAAGTCGCCGTCCTCTCCCGCCGTGTCGGTGTACTTGTAATGCACGAAGAAGTAGTCGAAGCGATGCCAGTTCTCGCGCACTGTGGCGATGGAGTCGTCCAGAGCCGGCCCCGTGGACAGCGCCTCCATGCCGACGAGCTTGGCCAGACCGCGGTACATCGGGTAGTGCGCCACCGCCGCCGGCCGCAGCTTGAACACCTCGGCCATCGAGGGCCAGTCCGGACGCCGCGCGAACCCCCGCAGCAGCAGCATGTTCGCCGGCGACCTATCGTGGAGGATGCGCTTCGCCTCCTCCACGAACCGGTTCACCAGGCGGGCCGTCGCCTCGCCCGCCGCCGCCGTGGCCCGCGCCGCCAGCGGCTCCGCCCCCTCCCGCTGCGGGTCCGTGTCCGCCACCGCGTCCGAAAGCCCATCCCCTCGAAGCACCAGCACGAAGCGGTATTCCCGCACCGGCTCCACGAACAGCTCGACGCCCTCTAGCTGTACCTTGCGCAGCTCCTCGCACAGCTCAACACAGGTCTCGCTGGTGATGCGCCCCGCCCGGCGGTCGCTGACCAACCCCTTGCCGTCTACGGTGCAGAAGTTGCCCCGCGCGGCGACGTCCTGCGGCCGCAGGTCGAAGTCGATCCCCGCCGCCTCCAGCACCCCACGGCCGATGCTGTACTTCAGCGGGTCGTAGCCGAACAGCGCCGTGTGGCCGGGGCCGCTGCCGGGTGTCACCCCCGGCGCCACCGGCAGGGTGAACCCGCAGACGCTCTCCTTCGCCAGCGCGTCCAGGTTCGGTGTGCGCGCCGACTCCAGCTCCGTCCGGCCCGTCTCCATGTGTGGCAAGCCGCCTAGCCCATCGATCACGAACAGCATGATCTTGGACTCGCCGGTCACAGAGAGCTGGCGGGCGAGGTCGATGTCCATAGCAGGAACGATTATGCGGGATTCGCGCCTCGTTTGCCAGCATGAGAACCGGCGTGCGGCAAAGGAGCCCCTACGGGCCACGCTCCAGTCGGTAGACGGCGTTGGCGAACGTCAGCACCAGCAGCTCGCCGTCAGGCAGCTCCCCGAACGAGGTAATCGGAAGACCTGTGTCAGCCAGGAGCACTGGGTTGCTGTCATCGGCAGTGTTCACGGCCCAGATGCGGCCGCTGCAGTAATCGCCGTAGACGTACCAGCCGTCCAGCTCCGGCATGGAAGCGCCTCGGTAGACGTACCCCCCGGTCACCGAGCAGCCGAGGTCGCGCCCGTAGACGGCCCGCGGCAGTCGCAGGCCACCCTGGTCGCAGTTCGCCGCGATGAAGCACTCGAACCCCTCCATGACGTTCCAGCCGTAGTTGCCGCCGGCGACGATCCGGTCGACCTCCTCCCACTTGTTCTGGCCGACGTCCGCCGCCCACAGGTCGCCGGTTGCGCGGTCGAAACTGAACCGCCAGGGGTTGCGCAACCCGTAGGCGTAGATCTCGGAGCCGAACGGGTTGCTCGGCGGCACCGTGTAGCCGCCGCCGGAGACGTCCAGCCGGAGGATCGAGCCCAGAAGCGTCGACAGGTTCTGGCCGTTCCCGTTGGGGTCGTTGGCGTCACCGCCATCGCCGAGGGCGACGTACAGGTAGCCGTCCGGGCCGAAGGCGAGCTGGCCCCCGTTGTGATTGCTGTATGGCTGGGGCACCTCCAGGAGGACGGTCTCGCTTCCGAGGTCGATGGCCCCACCGACGACCTGGAACCGCGACAGGACGCTGCGCCTGGGCCCTCCGGCTATGTAGTAGAGATACACCCGACCGTCCGATTGGAAGCTCGGTGAGAACGCCAACCCGAGGAGCCCCTCCTCGAAGTCGAATTTGCTGACCAGAAGTCCCGACAGGTCGCCGTAGACCGTGGCCGGGCCGCCCCCGCTCAGCGGCATTCGGTAGATGACGCCACCCTGGGTGACCACCACCCCCTCGCTGCCCGAACCCGGTATCGGCGCGAACCCGAGCATCGCACCAAATATGGCCGAAGGCAGCGCCTCCACCAGCGTGTATCCTCCGGCGGCCGGGGTGATGGAGGGCGCTGGCGCCGGTGTGGGGACAGGCGCCGGCGTTGGGCTTGGCGCGGGGGCCGGGGTCTCCGTTGTGGCTGTGGGCCGCCGCACGCGCCCATCACCGTCACCGCCCCCGCTGGCGACCGCCATCGTGACCACGACGATCAGAGCGACAAGCGTAGCGCCGCCACCCAGCGTTGGCCCTTTCCAGCGCCACGGAAGCGCCCAGAAGCGCCGCCAGATCTCGCCAAGCCTCCGGACGAGGTCGTTATGCAGAGGGAAGTTGGTCATGGGTTATCAGGTTAAGAGATGCCGCAACGGAGGGGCGATTTCATCGCATTGCGGCGCACAGTCGTTCTAAACCTTCCTTGTGGATGAAATGTCGATGAAACTTGTGGATAACCCTATTGCCCCTGCAAGCAAGCCGCCCCTTATGATTTACCTAGAACTGCTCAAGTGAGTATCACAATGAAGCGAAATCACGACCAACGCGGGCTTTCGAAGCGCATCGAGGAACTCGAATCCCATCAATTCCAACTCGTGCTGGTCCTCTTGGCAGGCGGATTTATAGTGGTGGCGGGCCTGCTCGGTATCATCGCAGCGCTCCTCGTCTTCGTTAGGTAGACTAGAACGCCCGTCATCCGTTAATCCCTGCCTACTGGCAGGCAAGCGTTCAACATCCGCTGTCCAGCCACCCCTCACGCGTCCGCCAGCGCCGCCACCCCCGGCAGCTCCCGGCCCTCCAGGAGCTCCAGCGCCGCGCCGCCGCCCGTGCTCACGTGCGAGAACCGGCCCGCGATCCCCAGCTGCTCCACCACCGCCGCCGTCTCGCCGCCGCCCAGGATCGTCGTCGCCCCCTTCAGGTTCGCCACCACCGCCGCCAGCCGGTGCGACCCGTGGGCGAACGAGCCAAACTCGATGACGCCCATCGGGCCGTTCCAGACGACGGTCTTGCAGCCCTCCAGCGCCTTCGCGAACACGTCCACCGTCATCTCCCCAAGGTCCATGATCCGCCAGCCGTCCGGCACATCCTTGATGGACACTCGCTTCGCCTGCGCGTCCGCCGCGAATTCGTCGGCGACGATTACGTCCGTGGGCAGGAGCAGCAGCACCCGCTTCTCCTTCGCCCGCGCCATCACCTGCCGCGCTCGCTCCAGGAACCCGTCCTCCGCCAGCGACTCGCCGACGTTGAAGCCCTCGGCCTTGAGGAACGTGTTGGCCATGCCGCCGCCGATCAGCAGCTTGTCCACCCGCTCCAGCAGCGACTCCAGCACCGCCATCTTGGTGCTGATCTTCGCCCCGCCGATGATCGCCGCGTAGGGCCGCTCCGTCTCCGAAATCGCCCGGCCCAGGAACTCCAGCTCCCTCTCCATCAGCAGGCCGGCCACCGCCGGCAGGTATCGCGCCACCCCCTCCGTGCTGGCGTGCGCCCGGTGCGCCGCCCCGAAGGCGTCGTTCACGTACACCTGCGCCAGGCTGGCCAGCGCCTTCGCGTACTCGGGGTCGTTCGCCTCCTCCTCCGCGTGAAAGCGAAGGTTCTCCAGCAGCAACACCTCGCCCGGCTCCAGCGAATGCGCCGCCTCCTGCGCCTCCGGCCCGCAGCAGCAGCTCGTCGTCTTCACGGGCGAACCGAGCAGCTCCGCCAGCCGCTCCCCGACGCACGACAGGCTCAGCGAGGGCTCCCGCTTCCCCTTCGGGCGGCCCAGGTGCGAGGCGAGGATCAGCTTCGCCCCCTTCTCGCGCAGATACCCGATCGTGGGCAGCGTCGCCTTGATGCGCGTGTCGTCCAGCACCCTGCCGGACTCCGGCTCCAGGGGGACGTTGTAGTCCACCCGCACCAGCACCCGCTTGCCGTGTACGTCTATATCGCGGACCGTCTTCTTACGC
>CBDURB010000149.1:0-4662 GCA_965369585.1 uncultured bacterium | reverse complement strand
GTCGCGCCCCACCTGCCCGACGCCCCTCCAGGCAGCGAGGCCGGCGGGGCCGGCCGGCCGGGGAGATCGAGGTCCGGCGGGGGCGGCGCGGGGTTCTCCACGCCGGACAGCAGTTGGGCGGGTACCAGGGAGACCAGCTCCGCCAGCTCCCACTTGCCGTCCTTGGTGATCTGCCGCTCGACCGACTCCTCTGAGGCGAGCGAGACGTTGCCGCCGCCCACGTGGAAGATCTTGCCGTTGATGTTCCAGGCATCGTCGGTGCAGAGGTAGACGGTCATGGGGGCAACGTGCTCCGGCGTCATCTCCACCAGGCTTGGCGGCGGCCCACCGGTCATGCCGCGCTGGGCCCGAAGCTCGCGGGCGGAATCGGGTACGGCGGCGACCATTCTGGTCTGAGCGCCGGGGGCGATGGCGTTGCAGGTGACGCCGTAGCGTCCGAGGTCGCGGGCGACGACGCGGGTGAGGCCGGCGATGGCCGCCTTGGCGGCGCCGTAGTTGGCCTGGCCGGAGTTGCCGCGCAGGCCAGAGATGGAGGAGAAGTTGACGATGCGCCCGGACCGCTGCTGCCGCATCAGCACGGAGGCGGGTTTGATGGTGTTGTAGTGCCCCTTCAGGTGGACGGCGATGACGGCGTCCCACTCCTCCTCGCTCATGTTGAAGATCATGCGATCGCGGAGGATGCCGGCGACGTTGATCAGGATGTCGATGCGGCCGAAGGCGTCCGCGCACTGCTTGACCATGTTCTCGCCGCCGGTGAGTTCGGCGACGGAGTCGTAGTTGGCGACGGCGCTGCCGCCGGCGGCTTTGATCTCGTCGACGACCTGGTCGGCGGGCCCGGCGTCGTGGCCGGTGCCATCGACGTTGCCGCCGGGGTCGTTGACGACGACGCTGGCGCCCTCCTGGGCGAGGAGGATGGCGACGGCGCGGCCGATACCTCGACCGGCGCCGGTGACTACTGCGTTTCGTCCCTTAAGCTTGTCTGCCATGTTTCGTGTCTCCGCTAGGCAGGGCTAAAGCCCCTCCGCAGGCGGGAAGGCCTGCAGCTACTGCGTCGTTGTTCAGCCGGCGGCCTGGGGCTGCGGCTCCTGTTTGGCGCGGCCCGGTATTTCCATCTCGTCCGGGGGTGGCGCCGGGTTTCGGGTGCCCTCCAGCATCTGCGGCACCGTCCTGGACAGCTCGTCCAGGGTCCACATGCCTTTCTTGAAGATGGTCCGGGATGGCAGTGGATGGTTGAGGCGGGCGATTGTGCCGGCGTAGACGAGGAATATCTGGCCGTTGACGTTCCAGGCGTGGTCGCTGGCGAGGTAGCAGACCATGGGGGCGACGAACTCCGGCGCCATCTGCTGCAGCTGCTCCGGGTGAGGAGCGTCCGCTGGGGCAGCGCCCGGCCGCTGCTGGGGGATGGTGGCGGTGAGGCGAGTCATGGCGCGAGGGGCGATGGCGTTGCAGGTGACGCCGTAGCGGCCCATGTCACGCGCGACGACGCGGGTGAGTCCAGCGATGCCGGACTTGGCGGCGCCGTAGTTGGCCTGCCCGGCGTTGCCCCAGAGGCCGGACTCCGACGAGAAGTTAATGATCCGTCCGTAGCGCTGCTGGCGCATGAGCACGGCCGCGGGCTTGATGCAGGCGAAGTGGCCCTTCAGGTGGACGGCGATGACGTCATCCCACTCTTGTTCGCTCATGTTGAAGATCATGCGATCGCGGAGAATACCGGCGTTGTTGACGAGGATGTCCAGCCGGCCAAAGCTATCGAGGGCGGTCTTGATGATGCTGTCGCCGCCGTCCATCGTGGCGACGGAATCGTGGTTGGCGACGGCGGTCAAGCCTTTGTCCTTGATCTCGGCGGCGACCTGCTCCGCGGGACCGTTATCGTGTCCTACGCCGTCGGGCCCGACACCGGCGTCGTTGACGACAACGCTGGCGCCCTCTTCCGCCATCTGGAGGGCGAGCGCCTTGCCGATACCGCGGCCGGCGCCGGTGACGATCGCTACCTTACCCTCGAGCAGTGTCATGGCTCAGCTCCGAGAGGGCAGGGCGACCGTGGCTGTGCCGGGGGTGGTCTTCTGGCCCTCGGGCGTCTCCGTCCATATCTCCAGGTCGACCAGGTTCTCGCCGTTCTCGCTGCGCTTGCCGGTGATGGCGCCCTTGCAGATTACGTCCTTGTCCACCATGTCCATGCCGCGATACTGGCAGGCGACCCGCTTCACGGCCCCTTCATCGCCGACCCACTCGTGGAGCATGCGACCGAGAAGGGCGTGCTTGAGGGCGCCGTGGACGATGCGATCGGGCAGGCCGGTGCGCTGCGCGAAGTCCTTGTCGTAGTGGATCTGGTAGAAGTCACCGGAGCCGGCGGCCCAGTAGACCAATCGCTGAGAGTCGCAGTGCTGGGTGAGAGTCGTTACCTCCTGGCCCTGGTTGATGTCTTCGAAGTAGAGCTGCGCCATCATCGATCCTCCTCAGTACTGGATGCCGGTGCCGCGCGCCCTGGCGACCACCTTGCCGTCCTGGTTGCGGTAAGTGGACTCGGTAATGGTGACGAGCATGGGGCCCAGCCTGCCCTCGCGCTCGCTGAGGTCAGCGAGCTTGCTGGTGGCGGTGAGGACGTCGCCGGCGCAGACGGTGTCGAAGTACTCGATGTCGGTGCCGCCGTTGAGGACGCGCTTGAACGGCGTATCGGTGCGGAAGTAGCCACCGAGGCGCTGGGGCTCGTTGGGGTTGTAGACGACGTGGCCCAGGAAGCCGACGGGGGCGGGGATGCCGCGATAACCCTTGCTTTTGGCGTACTGTTCGTCGAAGTAGATGGGGTCGGTGTAGCCGACGGCGCGGGCGAACATGCGACAGGCGGTCTTGTCGACCTCGAAGGTGACGGGCTCAGACTCCACGCCGATCTCGGCGCGCATCTTATCGGTGATGACGGATGCCTTAGGCTGGGCCATGGGGCGCCTCCTTGGGTGGGCGGCCAACCTTAACGTGTGCGTCAGGGAGCATACATCAGCTCTGGAAGGGTGTCAAACGCCCGTCTCGTCGTACTCCCAGGAACCGCTGCCGTCGCCGCGACCGGGCATCTGCGGTTCCTCCAACTCCACCGCATCGCGGGAGAGGGCGAAGGCGAGGCCGAAGGCGTAGGCGATCAGGACGAGCGACCGCGTCAGCAGGCCGACGCCGGTAAGGGCAAGCAGGCCGCCGGCGACGGCGGGCCGCTCCAGAACGCGAGCGGGAACGCCCGACTGTTCCGGGGTCGGGGGGCCGGCCTGCCGGCCGCGAAGGGTTAGCGCCATGCCGGCTGCGAGCAAGAGCAGGCCGAAGAGTCGCCCGCGACCGATGGGCAGCTTGGGGAGGCGCTGTCGCCGCTCGAACGAGAGCAGGGCGGAGGGCAGCGTCAGCAACCAGAGACGGGCGGCCAAACGCCGAGGCAGGGGAAAGCGCTTCAGGAGTTCCATCCTCGCGGCGAATTATCGGATGCCGAGGGCGGCTAGCGCAAGTCGGCCCGACGAGAGGCCCGTAGCTGCGGCTCAAAGCGGCCCGCTTTGAGCTCACGGACGAGGTCAGATACGTCCGCGATATCTCGCTGGAACGCGGTGGCGCAGCGGCCAACGTCTGAGCGCTGGTGGGCATCGCTGGCGGCGACGGCAGACAGCCCAAGGCGCTCGCACAGCGCCTGCGAGAAGCCGTTCTCACGCTCGCTGCCGCGACCGTTGAGCGTCTCGATAGCGCAGACGTATCGGTAGGCGGGGTTGGCGACGGCGCGCTCCAGCGGCTCCGTCCAGTCGCCCTCATCGCGCAGCTCGAAGGGGAACTGGCGGCGGTAGGGGTGAGCGGCGACGAGAGCGCCGCCGGCCTCATCGACGAGGCGGGCGAGCTCGGCCGTTCGGTGCATGCCGTAGACGTATCGGTCCAGGCCAAAGGCGAGGAAGTGGCCATCGTCGGTGTTCACCTCGATGGCGGGGATGACGGTGAAGTCGTGGCGGCGGGCCAGCTGCCGCACCTCTTCCGGGTCCCAGACGAAGTCGTGCTCGGTGAGGCAGACGGCGTCGAGGCCGGCGACCCTGGCGGCCTCGATGAGTTGGTCGGGTGTGAGGGCGCTATCGTGGGAGAGGGGTTGGGTGTGGGTGTGGAGGTCGATGAGCATGTGGGATACAGTCTACCGCAGCCGGAAGGCTGCGGTATGTTGACCCAGAGTCTTCTCCGCCTGGGACGGATCAGAATGACAAGACCGCTACCCCGCGCCGAGGATGAGGGTCCCCGTAGATGAGAGGGTGCCGCCGGTGCCGTTGACGCAGGCGAGTTTCGCGCCGGGGACCTGGCGCTCGCCGCACTCGCCGCGGAGTTGGCGGACGGCCTCGATGAGGAGGAACATACCGTACATGCCGGGGTGGGTGTAGGAGAGGCCGCCGCCGTTGGTGTTGAGGGGAAAGTCGCCGCCGGGGGCGGTGCGCTGGCCGGAGACGAAGGCGCCGCCCTCGCCCTTCTCGCAGAAGCCCAGCGCCTCCAGGGTGACAAGCGCAGTGTAGGTGAACGAGTCGTAGACCTCGGTCACGTCGATGTCTTTGTGACGGACGCCGGCCATCTCGAAGGCGAGGGGGCCGGAGATGCCGGCGGGGGTGGTGGTAAGGTCGGGCATGGAGGCGATGGTCTGGTGGGTAGTGGCCTCGCCGGAGCCGA
>CBDURB010000148.1:0-4669 GCA_965369585.1 uncultured bacterium | reverse complement strand
CAGCGGTCGCATCCTGGCGATAGACCCCGGCGAGAAGCGTATCGGCGTCGCCGCCGCCGATCTTCGCACCCGCGTGGCTGTCCCCGTCACGACCATCGATGCCGGAGCCGACCCTGTCGAGGCTGTGACACAGCTGGCCCGGGAACAGGACGCACAGGCGCTCGTCGTCGGCCTCGCCCTCACCCTCAGCGGCGCACTGGGCCCGCAGGCTCAGCGTGCACAGGCCCTCGCCGATGCCCTCGCAGGGCGGCTCGACATCCCCGTCCACACCTGGGACGAGCGGCTGACGTCCGCGGAGGCGCGGCACCGCCTTCCTCGGCCAGGCAGGCGGGCGTCTGCCCGCAAGCGCCGCCCCAAGGGCGACCTGGACGCTATGGCGGCCGCCATCATCCTTCAGGCATACCTCGACAGCCAGCGCGGGTCGGCCTCAGGATAGAACGTGCGCTTACTTGCTTTCCTCGCCACCGCCCTAGTCCTGGGGATGATCGCCGCTACGGCATGGACGATCACCGGCTCGCCCGGCCTGGTGGACGAGATCCCGGCGACTCCCTTCGCCGCTCCGCCCACGCCGGCGCCCACGCCCATCATCATCACCGTGGACGAGGGCGAAGGCGCGCAGGAGATCGGCGATACGCTTGAGGATGAGGGCGTTATCGGTTCCGCCATCCAGTTCCGCGTACTCGTGGAGCTTCTGGGGTATGACAGGCTGCTGCAGGCCGGGGAGTACGAGTTGGATCCGAACACGCCGGCCTTGGATGTCGTCTACCGCATGCGGCGCGGCATCGTCTCGTCGCTGTTCGTCACCGTGATCGAGGGCTGGCGGCTGGAGGAGATCGCCGACGCCCTGGACGAGCAGGGCGTGATCTCGCGAGAGGACTTCCTGGAGGCGGCCGTGGCCGGCAACTTTGACTTCGATTTCCTGCGGCGGCTGGGGCCAATCACGCCTCTGGAGGGGTATCTTTTCCCCGCAACCTACTTCTACCGCCGCGATGACACCGCCGAAGACGTCATCCAGAGGATGCTGGAGGCGATGGACGAGAACTTCACGCCGGAGCTGCGGAACCGGGCCCTGGATCAAGGGCTGACCGTGCACGGTGTCCTCACGCTCGCCTCCATAATTGAGAGAGAGGCGCAAGTCCCCGAGGAGCGCCCGAAAATGGCGCAGGTCTTCCTGACGCGGTTGCGCCGGGGCATGCTTCTGGAGGCCGATCCCACTGTCCAGTACGCCCTGGTGGAGGAGCCGGAGAACGCGGAGGAGTTCGGCTATTGGAAGGCGGAACTCACGGGGGAGGACCTGGAGGTCAATTCGGGTTACAACACCTACCGCGTTGGCGGTCTACCGCCGACGCCCATCGCCGCTCCACGTCTCGACTCCATCATGGCTGTCATCGAGCCCACCGATACGAACTTCCTCTACTTCGTCGCGACGGGGGACGAGGACGGGTCTCACGCTTTCGCGGAGACGCTGGCAGAGCACTTGGAGAACATCGAGGAGTACCTGCGCTGACGAAGTACGTGAGCGTCATCGGCTATCCCCTGAAGCGGTCCCTCTCGCCCGTGTTTCAGCAGGCTGCCCTCGATCACCTGAAGCTCGACATCCAATACGAGGCCTTGCCCACGCCGGCTGATAACCTCTCCGAGGCCATTCAGGGGCTACGCGCGCCGGAGTGGCTGGGCGCCAACGTGACCATCCCCCATAAGGAGGCCGTTCTCCCCCTGCTCGACGAAGTCGATGACCTCTGCCGCCGCGTGGGGGCCGTCAACACGATTGTAAACCGCCAAGGCAAGTTGTACGGCTACAACACCGACGTCGCTGGCTTCTTGCGGGCTCTGCGGGAGGACGGTGGCTTCGATCCGGCCGGCTGCCGCGTTCTCGTGGCGGGGGCGGGCGGCGCCGCCCGCGCGATAGCGGTCGCGCTCATAGATGCCGGCGCCGCATCCATCATCTTCATCAACCGCACCTTTCCGCGCGCCTCCAGACTGGTGAAGGAGCTTGGGTCGCAGGCCGGGGACACCGAACTCAGCGCTCTGCCGGACGTGTACGTCTCCTGGCGCGCCTCCGCTTTCTCCTGCCGTCTTCTGATAAACTGTACGTCGGTCGGCATGGCCGGCACGAAGGAAGAGAAGGACTCGCCCGTGCCAATTGAACTCATCCCGCCTGGCGCTCTCGTATTCGACCTCATCTACCGCCCGACGAAGACGCCTCTCATGACCGCCGCCGAGAAGTGCGGCGCGGGCGTCCTGGGAGGGCTTCCCATGCTCGTCTATCAGGGCGCCGCGTCGTTCCGCCTGTGGACCGGCTCAGACGCGCCCCTGGCAGTGATGCTCAAGGCCGCGCGGACAGGCCTGTCCGTCTCAGGTGGAAGGGAGGGGTAGTGAGGTGGAGTGGGGCATCCTGGCCATCATCATCATCTTCATCGTCGTCGGCTACATCGTTCTTCAGGGGACACGCGCTTCGCTGGCCTGGCGAAAGGCTGCCGCCGGCGGCGACGTGGACGTGATTCGCCAGATGCTGGAGGAGTCGATCGCCTCATGGCGCTCCGCGAAGCACCCCAAGGAGGTGGCGCTGGATGTGTGGCGAGGCGTTCAGAGCATAGAGCTTGTCGATGTGGCGTCGGATAGCGCCCGTGTCTCCTGCCAGGTGGAGAGCGAGTACCGCCTCGCCGACGGCCGGTGGGTGGAGATAACGGGCCCCTTGCAGGAGGGGCTGGCCGTTACCGTCCGCCTCGCCGATATGCTCCTGTACGATGTGCCCAACCTTAGCCTCGTTACCGTTCGCATCGACGTGCACACCACGTTCCGCGATCCGGACGGCGCTTCCCAGCGGGCCTGCATCCTGACCACCACTGCCAGCCGAGAGGTCGCCCGCGAGGTGGACTGGGAGGGCTGGACGCCGGCTGAGATCGTGGACGCCTTCGGTGGCCGCTACCGCTTGGGCGAGCGTGGCGCCGCTCTGCCCATCGACCCTGATGAAGGGGCGAAAGCGCCGGCGGCCAGCGGCTCGGGAGCGCAGGCGGGCCGATGAGCGAGCTCCGCTTCCTCACTGCCGGCGAATCGCACGGCAAGGGCCTCACCGTTACGGTGGAAGGCCTGCCCGCCGGCTTGTCCCTCACCGAGGAGTACATGGAGAGCGATCTGCGGCGGCGGCAGGGCGGCTACGGCCGCTCCAAGCGACAGCAGATCGAGCAGGACCACGCGGAGATAATCGCCGGCGTCCGTCACGGTCGCACTCTCGGCAGCCCCCTGGCGCTGTTCATTCGCAACCGCGACTGGGAGAACTGGGGCGAGGTGATGCAGGCGGAGCCGTTCGAGGGCGAGGTGAAGCGGGTGACCCGCCTCCGGCCCGGCCACGCCGACCTGGCTGGCGCGATGAAGTACGGCTTCGACGACGTCCGCAACGTGCTGGAGCGTGCCTCCGCCCGCGAAACGGCGGCCCGCGTCGCCGTGGGTGCTGTGTGCCGGCGTCTGCTGGAGGAGTTCGGGGTGGCCGTCCACTCTCACACCGTCTCCATCGGCGAGGTGTTCGCCGCCGGCGACGGCGAGCCGGACTGGGGGACCGTCGAGGAGTCGCCCGTTCGTTGCGCTGACGCCAAGGCCTCCGAGCGCATGGTGAAAGCTATCGACACCGCCCGCGAGGCCGGCGACACCCTGGGCGGCGTCTTCGAGATGCGGGCCAGCGGCGTCCCTATCGGCCTCGGCTCGCACGTGATGTGGGACCGCAAGCTGGACGGGTTGCTGGCCCAGGCGGTGATGAGCATCCACGCCGTCAAGGGCGTTGAGATCGGCGGCGGCTTCACCCTCACCTCCACCCCCGGCTCCCAGGCCCACGACGTGATCCTGCCGCCGGAGAAGTGGGACGGCCCAGACGGGCGTCGCCGCCCCTGGCGTCGCGTCACCAACCGCGCCGGCGGCCTGGAGGGCGGCATGACCAACGGTGAGCCAGTCGTCGTCCGCGGCGCGCTGAAGCCGATCTCCACCCTCTCCAAGCCGTTGCCCTCCGTGGACCTCATCACGGGCGAGGAGATACAGGCTCACTACGAACGCTCCGACGTGTGCACCGTCCCTGCCGCCGGTGTGGTTGGCGAGGCGATGGTGGCGATCGTGCTGGCCCAGGCGATGCTGGAGAAGTTCGGCGGCGACACGCTGGCGGAGACGAAGCGTAACCACGATGCGTACGTCAAGACGATTGGGCCGCGAGGGCGACCAGAATAGGAGACAGATGAGGGTATCCGGCCTACCGCTCGCGATGCTGTCCATGTTGGCGCTCCTGCTGGCCTCCGCCTGCGGCGATGGCGGGCAGCCCGCCGCCACCCCTGCCTCACCTACCTCTACGGAAGAGCCCGCCGGCGCTACTCCATCGCCCACCGCCGCCGCTACTCCATCGCCTGCCGCTACGGCCAGGATCGCCTTCACCTCCGACCGCGACGGCAACGGCGAGATCTACGTCATGAACGCGGACGGCTCTGGCCTCACCCGCCTCACCAACAGCCCAGCCTTCGATTCCAACCCCACCTGGTCGCCGGACGGCTCCCGCATCGCATTCGAATCCGGCTTCGAGATCTACGTCATGAACGCGGACGGCTCCGGCCTGGCTAACCTAACCAACGATCCCGCCGAGGAAGGCCATCTGGGCTTCGGCCCCAGATCTGGCGCTAGCGGAAACCCAGAT
>CBDURB010000147.1:0-4715 GCA_965369585.1 uncultured bacterium | reverse complement strand
ATTTCCGATACCAGCTCCAGGAACCCCACGAAGACATCGATGGCGCCCTTGAAAACCAACCCGAAGTCCAGCCGCCTCAGCCCCCTGGACAGGTTCCCGAAGTCGAAGAACTTCTTCCCGTACCCTATCCCCAGCGAGGCCAGCGCCCAGGACTCCACCGCTATCGCGGAGACAATCGCCAGCGCCAGAGTGGTGTTGAGGTCGGTGTTGGGGCCCCGGAACAGCGGGATCAGCTCTCCCACCACCTTCCCGTCCTCCTTCGCCTCCACAAACTGCTCGTGGGCGTCCGGATCGTCCTCGTCTATCGTGTCACCTCCAGTAATCCTGAGGTTGCTTGGCCCGGACAGCGCCACCCAGCTCACGGGCAGAGGCCCTACGTCCGCCTGCTCCATCACGAATCCGTGCTCCTCCTCCTTGACCAGACCTATGACGTTAAACATCGGGAAGAGCGAGAGCCAGTTAGAAAACAGGACGAAGAAGAAGATCGTTGCCACGACCGGAAAGAAGCGGCGCCCGTTCTTCTCGCCGGCCACGCTCACCACAAAGTTATAGAACGCCTCCAGGGCTCCCTCAAACATGTTCTGGAAGCCACTGGGCACCAGGTCGCGCCGCCGCGTCCCCAGATAGACTACCGTGATCATGATTATCACCACGATCCACGAAGTCAGCATCGTATTCGTGATATCAACAGGGCCGAATGTCTGGATCGTCTCCGCCTTGATGGAGATGGCGGGCGTGGGACCCCGCAGGAAAACGAAGCCCAACAGAAAAAGTGCGATCAGCCCACCGGCGATAAGCCGGCCCCGACTGAGCCTCATTTACAGTCTATCCTTCTTATCATCGTTCGTCTTAAGCGCTTCCAGCAGGAGAATAAAACTGCCGCCCAGACCCAGAGCCAGCCCCAGAAACAGGCCCAGAATGGCGAACAGGCGCCCCGTGTCCAGCCACCCATCCAACTGCACCCCGCCGAACACGCCACCGCTGATGCATAGCGCCAGATAGAACCCGAGGCCGGTAAGCCGTACCGTTGGGGGCAGCCGATCCATCACGGCAGCACACACCGCCTCCACAAACCTATCCGATTGCGCACGTTATCACAACCTCCCATTACAATCCAACTCCAACCCTCCAGTAACACAAAAGCCCCAGGCCATAAAGCCTGAGGCGCCGTAGCCGTCGGATCTTCGGCTACTTCTTCTCGAAGCCCTCCATATCCAGCCCTTCTATCACATCGCGGAAGGGCGATAGCTTCTTCAGTTCATCCGCCTTCGCCTCGCTGGTCGGCTCGATCTCCGGCCCCACGCCCTTCTCCAGAGGTTGACCCTCCTGGTCCAGACGGACCCCCGCCTTCTCCAGCACAGCCTCGTTCGCGTAGATGGGCACCTGGGCGCGCACAGCCAGAGCGATCGCGTCGCTGGGACGGGAGTCTATCTCAATATCCTTGCCGTCGACCGTCAAGACGATGCGGGCGAAGAACGTATCGTTCTCCAGGTCGCTCACCAGAATGTGGGTAACCTTCGCCCCGAGGCTATCGATTAGCGTCCGCAGCAGGTCGTGAGTCAGGGGCCGCGCCACCGCCACATCTTGCAGCCGCACGGCTATCGCGTCCGCCTCTGCCGGCCCAATCCAGATCGGCAGATAACGGTCGGTCTCCTTCTCCTTGAGAATGACCACCCGCTGATAGTTCATCAGGCTGACGCGGATGCTCTCTATAGTGAGCTCGACCACACTCCCACCTCCAGATTCAATGCATGGCAATTCTAGCTCAGCCTAGTAGGGGTGTCAACTGAACTGGATACGCCTTCCCGCGCTCGCTCCGGCGTCTCGTCCCCGTCCGTCATGCCGCCTACGCGGGCGCTCCCGTAGGCGAAAAGCAACAGAAAACCCGCTACACCCACCAGCACCGCCGTGACGCTAGTGATGTCGATCATGCCTCCCACCACCAGCAGCGGCAGCAGCGAGATGAAGTTCGCCGATACCACCTGAGTGGCGAAGATTCGGCCTCTCATCTCCGGCGGCGCCCGCTTGTGGAGTATGGTCTGGGCCGGGGCGTTCAGTAGCGCATAGGAGAACCCCATAGGCGCAGCGAACATCATCGTTAACGATTGCAATAGCGAAAGGCCCAGGAACCGGCCGGGGTTCAGCGGCCCGGGCGTCGTCTCCATAATCTCCGTCAGACCACGCACCGTCGCCAGCAGCACCAGCGACACCGCGACACCCACAAGACCGATGACGACCACTCTGTTGTTTCCCTTGCCGCTAAACCAGGGGATGAAGCGCAGCCCCACCAGCGCCCCCACCCCGGTGGGCGCGAACAGGAAGGCGGCGTTGTCCGGGGAGACGTTCAGCACCTCCTCCATATACCGGGGGATGAGTATGGCGAACAGGAGGACCAGGGTGCTGCCCATGGTCAGTTGCGCCATCGCTAGAGCGGATGCGGAGTCTGAGGTCAGGGCGCGCCATCCCTTGCGAAACTCCTCCAATATGCCGCCTATGCCACCGAACTGCGGCACCCGTCGCGGTTCGACCTCCCGATCATCACGCAGCGTGTCCAGCCACACGGCCAGCCCGGCGGCCACGATGAACAGGCCGCCCGCCACCACGAACATCGTCCGCGCGTCGCCCAGCTTCAGGATCACAGGCGCCAGGAACACCAACCCCGCCAGTTGAGAGCCGGTGAGAGTGAAGTTGTACAGGCTGTTGGCGCTGGCGAGCCGTTCCCGGCTCACCAGAGATGGGATCAGCGATACTATCGCCGGATTGAAAAAGAGACCGCTGGTGCTGAACACCAGGCTGATAGCCAAGATCGCCAGCACGTCATCGTGGAAGAACAGGTACAGGCCGCACGCGCCCGCCCGCACAACGTTAGTGATGACAAGGACCGTCCCCTTTCGCCAGCGGTCAAGCATCACCCCAACGAATACGCCCATGAAGATCGAAGGCAGGATAAACGCCAGGACCAGCACGCTGCTGGCGGCGCTGGAGCCCGTGAGCTTCAGCACCAGCACCAGGAGCGTGAACAGGATGGCGTTCTGGGCGGTCTGGGCCAGACCCTGAGTCAGCCAAAGGGTAGCGAAGCGGGGCTGCCTGAGGAGGACGCGGGAGTCGGCTATCTCTTCGATGTGCGGGGGTTCGTAGACCATATCCGGGCTAGCTCTCGGACCCGTCCGGCTCGCCTCTCGCCAGAAACTCCTTCACCCGCTTCTCGAACACCCGACGCTCCAGGAGCACACGCCGGCCGCAGGTCCGGCAGCGGATGCCGATGTCCGCACCCAGGCGCACCACCTCCCAGTCGTAGCCGCCGCAGGGGTGTACCTTGCGCAGGCGCACCACGTCACCCAGACGCACCTCAATCACCATCGCTAACGTTGGGCCAGCAGGCCTTCTCGCTCGCGGTTGATCTCATCGCGCAGGCTCAGCGCGGCCCTCCGCGCGGCCTCCGCAAAGTCGTCTGCCGGCGACGCGTACAGGATCTGGCGTGAGGCGCTGACGATAACGCCGCCGCCCTCGGCGTCCAGGGCGGCCCGCAACGCCCGGCCCAGGTCCGCACCCTGAGGACCGACTCCGAGGAGCAGCATCGTCAGGTCTGGACAGATCGCCCGCACCCGCTCCAGCTCCTCCGGCCAGGTGGCGCCCATCACCAACCCCACGTTGCCCGCCGTATTCCAGAGATTGGCCAGCTCCGCTACCGCCTCGAACAGCAGCCGGCCATCCTCAAGGCGAAGGCCTTGCAGGTCCGCCGCACCGGGGTTGGACGTACGGCACAACAGGAACACACCGCGGTCCCCATACTCCAGGAACGGCTCCACTGAGTCGCCGCCCAGGTAGGGGTTCACGGTGGCCGCGTCGAAGTCGTACACTTCAAACAGGGCCTGGGCGTAGAAGCGGTTAGTGGAGGCGATATCTCCCCGCTTCGCGTCTGCGATGATCGGGACGTGGGACGGCACCCCTCGTAGCGCCTCAAGGAGAGTCTGCATGCCGCCGATCCCCAACGCCTCGAAGAACGCCAGGTTCGGCTTGTAGGCGCAGACCAGATCCTGAGTGGCTTCGATGATCGCCTGAAGGAACGCTGCTACGGGCGTACCCCTGAGCTTTGAGGGGTCAGGGTCAAGGCCAATGCAGAGGAGGCTCTGGTTACGCCGGCTCGCCTCGGCGAGCTTCTCCCGGAAGGTCATGCCCGTAGTAGCCCTCCTCCTTTGCCTGCGCATAATATAGGCGTCAGAGTTCACGGTCAAGGTAAATCCATGCGCATTGATGTCGCTCTCCTGCCCGGCCTAATACGAGACACCGACTCGGTATTCGTCGTCGTGGACATCCTTCGCGCCTCCTCCTCTATCGTTGCGCTGCTCCAGCGCGGCGTCCCCGCCATAGTTCCGGCGGCCAGCGTCGAGCAGGCGCGCGGCCTGCGGCAGCGTCTGCCCGACCACCTCCTCTGCGGCGAGATGAACGGCCTGCCGCCTCCCGGCTTCGACTACGGCAACTCGCCTGTGGAGTTCGCCGCCCTGGACACGGGCGAGCGCCCCGCCATCCTCGCCACTTCCAACGGCACCCGCGTCCTCAACCAGGTATCGGAAGCGCCTGCGGTGCTGGTGGGGGCGCTCCTCAACCGTGAGGCCGTAGCCCGGTCTGTGCTGGCCCTGGCGCGGGAGCACAGCCGCGACGCGACGGTGGTATGCGCCTCCTCCCCGGGGGGCCGCTCCATAGCGCTGGAGGAC
>CBDURB010000146.1:0-4737 GCA_965369585.1 uncultured bacterium | reverse complement strand
CGAACCAGATACACCTTCCCCATCAAGCGTTGGTCAAAGTAACGTAGCTCCATAGCATTGTCCAGCGCCAGCACAAACGCTGTCCTGGCGCGTCGCTTCTTCCCCGGATCGCAGTACTGGAAGCGACCGGTGAGCATGGCGTGCACCACCATGAGCCGGCCACTGCGGAAGGGGAACAGCAGATACTTGCCCTGCCTGCGCACCTCGACCAAAGTCTCGCCGGTAAGCGCCTCCGCGAACTGCTCCTTTGGCGCACGCACCACTATCGGGATCGTCACCTGCGCCTGCGAGACGCGCGCTCCGGGCAGCCGCTCGTTGAAGTAGGCGCGATAGCCCTCCAGGTCAGGGACCTCCGGCATCGCCGCCTCCTACTGAGCTTCCCGATAACGGGGGTAGGAGCCCAGCACACGGAAGAATGAGCACTTCTCCCGCACTCGCTCCAGACACTCCGCCAGCGGCTGCTCAGTGCGGTGGCCCTCCGGGTCGGCCAGGAAGATGTAGACGCCCAACCGCTCCTTGCTAGGCCGCGATTCGATCTTCGAGAGGCTGATGCCGCGTTTGGAGAACTCCTCCAGGGCCGACACCAGCAGCCCCGGCCGGTCCTCCACGGCGAAGGCGAACGCTAGCGACGTCTTGTCGTCGCCTGTAGGCGGATGATCCTCGTCTGACAGCACGACGAACCGTGTGAGGTTAGGGCTTCGATCCTGAATACCCTCCGACAGCACCTCCGCTCCATACAGCTCCGCCGCCCGCCGGTTGCCGATGGCCGCTGCGCCCTTCCGGCCCATCACCTCCTCAACCGCCGCTGCGGTAGACAGCGCCGCCTCCAGCGCCGCCTTGGGAAAACGCTGCTCTATGAATCCACGGCACTGGGCCAGCGCCTGTGGGATAGAGGCGATGACCTTCACATCGCTGGCCTTGGTGCCCGGCCCTGCCAGCAGCAAGTGCTCAATCGGCAGCACAATCTCGTTACGCAGCGACAGCCGCGCATTCTGGATGAGGACGTCCAGCGTCTCTGTGACCGAGCCCTCCAGGCTGTTCTCGATGGGTACCACCCCTTCATCCGCCATCCCGGAGTCAAGAGCGGCGGCCACGGCGCTGATGCTGACGAAGGGGACGAGTTGAGCTTCGGGTTCGTAGCGCAGGGCAGCCTCCTCGCTGAACGTCCCGGGTGGACCCAGGAAGGCGAGGCGGCGGCTCATCTCTTCTTGTCTTTCGACCCTTTAGACCCGCTAGCTGCCGCGGAGGTGAAGGCTGACCGAAGTGCGTCTTCGTTCTCCGTCCGCGTCACCGCTACTATTTCGTCGCCCCCCTGTACGACCGTGTCGGTGTTCGGAACCCTCGGTTCGCCCTCTTTGTCGATGACCAGAGCGACGATCGACTGCGGGGGCAGCAAGATATCGTCGATGCGCCTGCCGACTACGGCCGCGTTCACCGGTACCTTCACCTCGACGATCTCGAGGCCGCCGCCCTTAAGCCTAAGCAACGGTACGAGCGGATGCGTAGGGATCTCTTGCTCAATCTGGGCGAGGATGGCGGCGGTAGCGCTCACAGTGGTATCGATGCCCAGCTTCTTGAAAATCTCTTCGTTCTTCGGGTTATTGATTCGGGCCACCGCGCGCGGCACATTGAACTTCGCCTTCGCTACCTGGCAGGCGACGAGATTATCCTCATCGTCTCCCGTGACGGCGATAACCATATCCGCGCGCCCGAAGCCGGCCAACTCCATGGTGGTCGCCTCGCAACCGTCGCCCCTCAGGGAGATGTCACCCAGCTCCTCGGCGATGCGTTCCGCCTTGGTGCTATCCTTCTCGATCACCAGCACCTCGTGGCCCTCCTCAACCAACTCCTTGGCCAGGTAATAGCCCACCTTGCCACCGCCCACCACGATGATGTACATCTAATCGCTGCTCCCGCGGCTCGCCGGCTCCCGCTCCAGCGCCTCCTTAAGCAGGCGCGCCCCCACCTTGGTAGGGCTAATAGTCTCAAGGCCCAGCTTGTGATACAGCTCTTCCCTGATAGGATCGTATATTCGGCAGACCACACGCGGCACGCCGAAGATATGCTTCGCCATCTGGGCCGCCATCACGTTGCGGTTGTCGCCCTGAGTGACCACAACAAAGGCGTCCGCTTCACCAACGCCTATTCGGGACAGCACCTCCTGATCGATGCCGTTACCCACGTAGCGCTGCCCCCCAAAATCCGCTGGGAGGCGTCGAAAGGCGTCCGGGTTTAGGTCAAGGATGGTAACCTCCTGGCCTTCCCGATCTAGCATGGATGCAAGCTCCGCTCCCACGCGACCGCAGCCCATGATCACAACCTTCACTTGCTAGGACTCCCGGCCGCCGACCGGCAGATGATCACCTGGCAGTGGGCGTTCCTCAGTATGTACTGTACGGTTGCCCCCATCTGGAACTCGCCCAGGGGCCGCCTGTATTCCATGCCGGCCAGGATGCCATCTACGCCCCGTTCGATAGCCTCGTCCACTATGGCGTGCCCAGCGTCGCGGGCCTGCAGGATCTCACTCGTGATCTCAAAGTTCAAGGAGTCGGCCACCTGCTCCGCTCGCGCCAGTATCCCCTCGCCTTCCTCGGCTTCAGCGCTGAGGTCGGCATCAAAAGGCAGTGTCCTCGCCACCTCTACCACGTACACCGCGTAAACCGTCCCCTTGTTGTGCTTAGCCAGGAAGCAGGCCAGAGCCAATGCGTCCATACTGGCTTGGGAGCCATCCACCGGCACCAGTATCTCCCTTACCTGAATTGTATTGAAGTCCAACGCTAGATCAACTTCCTCGCAAACCTGCCTACCGGTAGGCTCCCAGAACCGTCAACGTATTATATTCCGCGCCCGTAGGCCCAATCAACAGATAAGGGAGGCCTCCTTGGCTGGGGCCTCCCTTATTCCGCTCATTCTGAGCCTGCCTGCCTACCGGCAGGCAGGCCGAACGGTGTAACCTTCAGACGGTCGTGCCGGTTCCGCCCGCCTCCCCGCCGCCCGACCGCCGCGGCCCAAACAGTCGCCAGGCCGCCAGCGCCACCAGCGCCGGGATGGCCAGCCAGGCCAGCACCACGCCGCCCACGATGCCGACCGTCCCCAGCGCTACCATCGCGTCCTGCGAACCCTCCCAGGCCGCGTCCCACGCCTCCGCCGCCCAGCCCTGCTCGCCGTCCGGCTCCTCCGCCGGCGTCACAGGCAGCGTCAACTGAACGGTGATCGTCGCCAGGTCCGTCAGGTTGTCCAGCAGGTTCATGCGTCCCTGCACCTGCTCAATCTCCAACCGCACCGAATTGATCCTGTCCTGTACGATCAGGATGTCGGCGATCTCCTCCGCCTTCGTGAGCAGCTCCAGGTAACCGGCCTCGGTCGCCTCCAGATTGCGCAGACGCGCCTGTAGGTCCGTGTACTCCTCCGTCACCTCAGAGGCCTCGCTGATCTCCGACCTCACCTCCTCAGCGATCCCCCTGAGCTGCCTCATCACACTAGCGTAGACCTCCGCCGGCACTCGAATCGTCACCGTCGCCGTCTGCGTCCGCTGAGGCACGAAACCATCCTCTTCCCCCAACTCTGGGGGCTCCTCGATAAACACGCTCGACCGCGAAACGAAGCCGCCGGCCGCCACGGCGATGTTCTCTACTTCCTGCACCGCCGCGCCCACGGCCTCAACCTCCAGCTCCAGCGTCGCCGTACGGATGATCTTTCGATCCAACTGTTGCGGCAGGGATAGGCCACCGCCTTCCCCGATTTCGCCGGCCCCGCCAGCGCTCGGAGCCTGCGCCTCAAACCCCCTGCTCTCATCGCCGGCGAACGCGGACGCGTCTCCATCGCTCAGCCCCTCTACGACATCGGGCTCTCCTGGTGCCTCAAAGCCACCATCATCCGCAAACTGCTCGCTGCTACAGGCGGCAACAAACACCGCCAGCATGACCATCGCCACCGCAATCAAACCGATCCTCTTCTTCATGGTTCACCTCCGTGTCAGAGTCTTTCCCTTTAGACGGATGCGCGACCGGAAATGTTCCCTAGGTTAGCTGGAGAATTGAAGGTCGCACCTGCCCGTCTTCGATGTCCAGATAACCGACGGTGCCCAGGCAGAGGCTACGGTGATTGGGGAAGGTGGGGCTGCCGGGGTTGACGATGAGCACACCCTTCACCGTTGTGATCTCCGCCGCGTGCGTGCTGCCCCGCACGATAACGCTGACCGGGCCGTCGAAGAAGTGCCGCATCAGCCCCTCCAGCGTCCGTTGCGGCGGCGCCTCCGGCAGGGGGAAGTCGTGCACCAACCCGATACGCAGCGGCTGCCCCTGCGGCCCGTCTAGCGTCAGCACCCGCGACTCCCGCAGCCGCGGGTCCGTGGGCGGTTCCGTCCGTTGCCAGCCGCTGTAGTCACCGTTGCCGCTCACCGCCATCACCGGCGCCAGCTCCTCCAGCCAATCCAGGACGATAGTATCGTGCAGGTCGCCGCCGTGCATGATCAGGTCCACACCCCGCAGGGCATCGTACACCTGCGGCCACAGATCGGGGCCGGCCGTGGGGATGTGCGTGTCAGAGATCAACCCGATGCGCATGATGCGGCCCCTGCGTGCCCTTCGGATACCTATGCAAGCTTGCCTCCATCCTCCTCACCACGTACAGCCCGCCGGCACCGAGGAGCAACGCGTCGATAGCGACGCGTCTAGGGGGTGCAAGAGGTCAGGAAGAAGGCTTTGTAGGGTAGCACGTCCAACAGGTTAATCGTCC
>CBDURB010000145.1:0-4771 GCA_965369585.1 uncultured bacterium | reverse complement strand
GCTGCGGTTGCTGGACGAGCCTGCGGAGGGCGCGACGCTGGTGTTCGGCCGGACCAAGAGAGGAGTGCGTAACCTGGGGCGGCGGTTAGAGACGCAGGGCTACCAGGTGGCGGTGCTCCAGGGCAACCTAGACCAGAAGGCGCGCGACAGGGCGCTGGAGCGGTTCCGTTCCGGTGTCGTGCCGATCCTGGTGGCCACGAATGTGGCCGCGAGGGGGCTGGACATCCTGAACATCGGGCAGGTGATCAACTACGATCTGCCGGAGACGCATGAGCTTTTCACGCACCGGGCGGGTCGCACCGGCCGGATGGGGCGGTCAGGACGGGCCATCACGCTGGTGAGTGCCACTGACCTGACGAAGTGGCAGGCGATAGAGCGGGGTCTGGGCCGCCGGCTGCCGAGGGTGAGCGCCAGCGGGAAGCCGGCTCCGGTGCAGCCGCAAACAGCCAGCACGATGAAGGGATCAAGGAGCTGGGGGCGCCGCGGCTGGTCACGCCGCAGGGCCAGGGTCTAGATAGGAGGGTGCCGATTGGGAACGCTATACGTAGGTAATCTAGCGCACGAGACGACGGAGGCGGATCTGAGGACAGCGTTCTCCCAGTTCGGGACGGTTGTCTCCGCCAAGATGGTGAGCGGCCGCCGCGGGCGGCCTAAAGGCTTCGCGTACGTCGAGATGTCGGACGATGCTGAGGCTGAGGCCGCGATGGAGTCCTTGCGAGGGACGCAGATCAACGGGCGCACGATGGACATCGTGCCGGAGGAGCCACGTCGCGGGGGCAGGGCCCGCCGTGGCGGACGGCGGCGCCGGTAGAGTTCTCGGCTCCGTTTTCCCGTACCCCGCGGCGATTCGGCGACTGTACTCGCCTTCCTGAGATTAGAGCGGCTGAAATGTGCCCTCGGCTGCCTGGAGCCATATCTATTACCGGAAGTAAATTTCACCGTTTATGTCTCCTGTCAGATAGGCCTCCACGGTTGACAGGGCGTAAATAATGGTATTATATATGGTGAATTGATGGCCGAACTCCGGCTGTAGATGCCGGGGACGGGGGACCCGACCGATTGGGGTGAATCTCGCCAGGGGCGAGTAGGCAATCTCCTTATGCCGAACCCGTCAGCTAACCCCGTAGGCACTGGGGAGAGGCTAGTCTGGCGCGACAGGGCCCGAGGCATAGCCTCGGGGCCTTCTGTTTGTAACGAACAGTCCGTCAGACGGTTCTCTTCAGTACATAGGAGGAGGAAGGATGGGCAAGAAAGAACCGCGAAAGAGACAGAACGGGAAGCGACACAACGGCGGCGGGGACGCAGCCGTTGTAGCGGGCTACATCCACCTGGATTCGGACCATGTAGAGAAGCTCCGGGAGATGCACAGGCTTCGGGAGAGCCTTTCCGGCATGCAGGCGGGCTCCGAAGAGTCGCCCCAGTACCGTTCCTACACGCTTCACAACTTCCGCCAACTACCGCAGGTGCAGCGGCTCTCTAAGAAGGAACAGTTCGCCATTGAGGTCGTCGCTAACGTGTTGCCGTTTAAGACGAACAGCTACGTAGTGGACGAACTCATCAACTGGGACGACGTGCCTAACGACCCGATATACATTCTGAACTTCCCGCAAAAGGATATGCTTCTGCCGAGCCACTATAAAGAGATGGCCGCGCTGCTGCGCCGCGGCGCGGACAAGAGCGAGATCGAGGCGACGGCCAACCGGATCCGGCTGGAGCTTAACCCGCATCCCGCCGGCCAGCTAGACCACAACGTCCCCACGCTCGGCGACACCCGGCTAACCGGCATGCAGCACAAGTATCGGGAGACAGTGCTCTTCTTCCCCAGCAACGGTCAGACCTGCCATGCCTACTGTACGTTCTGCTTCCGCTGGCCGCAGTTTGTGGGCATGGATGAGCTCAAGTTCGCCATGAAGGAGACCGAGATGCTGGTGGAGTACGTACGTGCCCACCCTGAGGTGTCCGACGTGCTGTTCACGGGTGGCGACCCTATGATCATGCGTACGCGCAACCTGGCGCGATACATCATGCCCCTGCTGGAGGCCGGCCTCCCTAACCTGCGCACGATCCGCATCGGCACCAAGTCTCTCGGCTACTGGCCGTACCGCTTCCTGACCGATGATGACGCGGACGAGGTGCTGGACCTGTTCAAGCAGGTCACGGCGTCCGGGATCCACCTGGCGTTCATGGCCCACTTCAACCACCCGCGAGAGCTGAGCACTGACGCCGTCAAGGCGGCCATCGCGCGCGTCAAGGAGACCGGCGCCGAGATCCGGACCCAGTCGCCGCTGATGCGAAACATCAACGATTCGCCGGCTGTCTGGAGCGACATGTGGCGCGAGCAGGTGCGGCTGGGCTGCATTCCGTACTACATGTTTCTAGCGCGTGACACCGGCGCCCAGCAATACTTCAGCGTGCCCCTGGTGCGCGCATGGGAGATCTTCCGCGACGCCTATAAGAGTGTGAGCGGGATCGCCCGAACGGCGCGCGGGCCGAGCATGTCCGCGGACCCGGGAAAGGTCGAGGTGCTGGGAGTCACCAAGGTTGGCGGCAAGAAGGTGTTCGCACTGCGCATGCTGCAGGGCCGCAACCCGGACTGGGCGATGCGCCCCTTCTTCGCGAAGTACGACCCGAAGGCGATCTGGCTGAGCGACCTGCGACCGGCCTTCGGTGAGCGGCGGTTCTTCTTCGAGGAGGAGCTGGGGAAGCGTTACCGCGAGGACAATGTCCGCCGCCGCCGGTCGAAGCCACAGAAGCGACCGGCGAGGCCATTGACTCCCGTACCCTAGAGCGACACCTTGATCGACACTCGCTGGCGCTAGCCCCTCACGTGGAGCGCCCCGGCACGGCCTAAACGTCTATAGAGTCGCTTAGGCCGAGAGCACCCGGAAAACGCGCCCAAGCGTGGCGTGGGAAAGCACAGGGTCGGGAAAGGGAGCGTCCTCTTTGATCGTGTAGTGGTTTACGCGGCCCTCTTTACGTATGTTGATCAGGCCGGCGTCCTTCAGGTCGCCTATGAGGCCCCATGTGGTTCGCTTCGTCACCACGAAAGCATCGGTCAAGTCTTGAGAGGTGCAGCCCGGATGGAGGGCGATGTAGAAGAGGCCCGCACCGTGAGAACAGAAAAGCCGCAAGGATTTACGACTGGTCATAGTTCGCTCCCTTCTCCAGCGCTGGCCGTTAGCGGGGGAATTAGCGGAGCGACACCCGCGATGATCATCGAAAGGGCCTTTGTGCGCCGGAGGGCAGATTTTTGTATACGTGGTCGGGGCGGCCGGATTCGAACCGGCGACCTCTTGACCCCCAGTCAAGTGCGCTACCAGACTACGCCACGCCCCGGCCAGAATCTATGCTAGCACAGCCGTTTTCAGCCCGGCAAGCGAACGGCCCCGGTTGAGATTCCCCCTCTAGGCGTCTCCCTTAGATATAGGCGTGGGAGATGACGACGATCAGTAGGCCGAGGAGCGCTATGCCGCTGAACTCGCCCGCAGTGCGCAGGTTGAGGCGGTCGCCCAGGTAGTTGTGCATGAGGCCGGTCATCAGGTAAAAGGCGAGGAGCAGGAAGATCGCGGCCAGCGCTCCTTCCAGGGGCAGGAAGTGCATGCTCAACGCGGCCTCCGCGAGCAGCACGCCGATGGCGAGGGCGTAGAGCAGGGTCCGCGGCGTCTCCAACGCCTCCTCACGCAGGATCTCGATCGCCAGGAGAAGACTGACGACGCCGGTGGCAAAGATCACCGCCGGCAGGCTCAGGTTGAAGTCATAGATCGTGGCGTAGAACAGGAAGGCGATAACGTAGGTGGCGATGTTCAGGATGAGGCGTGCGCCACCGTAAGCGGGGAGGCGGCGGTCGACTGAGTTGTATTCGGCCTGGAGAACGATGGCGAAGGGGATAGCGGCGCCCAGCCCGGCCAGGAGCGACCAGTAGCCGTAGGTGATCTCCTCCAGGAACAGGCCCAGACTAAGGGTCAACAGCACCGGCACGAACAGGAAGAGAGCGGTATCGTCCAGACGCTTGAAGCGGGAGCGAGGATGGGTGCGGACGATAGCGTCCGTGCCCAGAGCGACCAGGCCTGCGAGCAGGAGGAGGAGCCAGTTCTGGGTTGGCTCGATGGCGAGGAACGCAGTGAGCCCGGCGCCGAATACGGCCGCTATGGCGTGTACCCGGTCGAGCCGAGAGACGACGTCGTTCAGGGTATTCGTGCGGTTAGACGTGATTTCGTTCACAAGCGGCTATCTTAAAGGGTTGCGCGTAATTTGTCAACTAGATTAACAACCATAAGGTTTCACTATAACTATAACCCGCGTTCCAGTTAGATATTACGGGAAGATGACGCGTTACGGCTAACTTTTCAGCGAAACCGGCTCCGCGCCCGCCAGCGCTTCGAGCGTTTCCTGTAGCCGATTGTGCCAGCCCTCCCCCAGCTCTACCCGCACCAGCGTCCGCCCCAGACTTACGCCCTTAGGCACGTGTGACTCCAGCGCCTCTTTCGGCACAAGTGATCCTTCCTTGAGCCGCAGCACCGCCCGGCCCTCCTCCGTCAGGATAGCCTCCACCCCCGCCTGCGCCGCCAGCGCGCGCAGAAGGATGACAAACAACAGGTTGCGTACCGGCGGCGGCGGTTCCCCAAAGCGGTCTACCAACTCCCTACCGATAGACTCCACCTCTTGGGCGTCGGCGGTCTCGCTCATCCGCTGATAGAGGGCGAGACGCTGGTTGAGGTCCGGGATGTAGGACTGCGGTATGTGGGCGGAGAGCGGGAGTTCAATCGTCACC
>CBDURB010000144.1:0-4772 GCA_965369585.1 uncultured bacterium | reverse complement strand
GTTGGGATGGGTAGGGTTCTTGCTGCAGGGCGGGCCGCCGTTGTCGGTCTCTGTAGTGCCGCCAGTGTCGCTGTGGCCGTCATAGATAAGGTTGAGCTGGTAGGTGTCGTGGTTGTTCGGTGATGTAAGGGCTGCACCTATGAAGGCCTGGTCGTTCATGCAGGTGTCAGTTTCCGTTCTGTTGTGACCAAGGCCGAGGATGTGACCGAGCTCCTGGCAAAGCACGTGGTCGGCGATGCCGGGGTAGCCGTTGGCCTCGTAGTATTCGAGGTATCTAGTGTTGAGTTTGACCTCGCCTTTGGTGATGTGGCCGCCATCCAGGAAGATGGTGGCGATGCCGAGCCAGGTCTGGCTAAAGCCTTCCCTGACTGAGATGTCGCCTTTCTTTGCGGTGGTCGGGGTAGGCTGGATGGGAGTGCCGAGGTTCGCCCACTCTGTGACGCCAGCGGAGACGTCGTAAAGGGATGAGGAGGTCTTGTCTACAACCGTGGGCGAAAGGGTATCGCTGGACCAGTGGTAGACGCTCCAGGAATGGTCGGCGGAAGCCACAGTGACAGCAGTCAACAGGACTGCCAGGGCTACCATCGCTGCCAGTACTTTCTTAATCATCACAATCCTCCGTCCCTACCCTCGCGAGAGATCGACTCGCTACGCCGTGAGACAATAATGAGATACAGATTGTCTCAAATTATAGACGCCAGCCAGGCAGGCGTCTACGGATTCCAGAAACGGTGGACGCCTATTCACTCAAGGTTAACGCAGCACGCCCTGGGTGACGGCGCCGATATCGGCGGGGCTGTCCACGATCGTGGCGCCGGCGGCAGCCAGCGCCTCTTTCTTCGCCTGGGCGGTGCCGGCGGCGCCGACGATGATGGCGCCGGCGTGGCCCATGCGGCGTCCGGGCGGGGCGGTGGCGCCAGCGATGAAGGCGATGACCGGCTTGGACATCTGGGAGCGGATGTATTCTGCCGCTTGCTGCTCGGCGACGCCGCCGATTTCGCCGATGAAGACGACGGCGGCGGTGTCATTGTCCTCGTTGAACAGGCGTAGGGCTTCAGTAGGGGTGGTGCCGATCACGGGGTCGCCGCCGACGCCGACGCAGGTGGACTGGCCGATGCCGCAGGCGGTGAGCTGGGCGACGGCTTCGTATACGAGGGTGCCGGAGCGGGAGATGACGCCGACTGAACCGGGGGAGAAGACATCACCGGGCATGATGCCTACGCGGGCCTGGCCGGGGGTGATGACGCCCGGGCAGTTGGGGCCGATGACGGTGATGCCGGAGCCGTTCAGGAAGCGACGGGCGCGAACCATATCCATGGTGGGGACGCCCTCAGTGATGCAGATGATGACCGGCATTTCGGCGTCCGCGGCCTCCAGGATGGCGTCCGCGGCGAAGGGGGCGGGGACGAAGATGAGGGAGCAGTTGGCCTGCGTGGCGGCTACGGCCTGGCGGACGGTATCGAAGACGGGGACCTCGTCTATGGCCTCGCCGCCGCGGCCGGGGGTGACACCGGCGACGACGTTGGTGCCGTATTCGATGCAGCGGCGGGTCTGGAAGGAGCCTTCGCGTCCGGTGATGCCCTGGACGAGGAGGCGGGTGTCTCTGTCGACGAGGATGCTCATGGGGCGGTGAACCTCCGGGCTTGGCTGGCGGGGACGAGCTGACCGGCGTGCACCGATTCGTGCTCTGTGAACCCGTCTATGTACTCAAGGATGTTGCGGGTGCTGCCGTCGGACATGGTGATGGGCGCCGAGAGCTGGTCGGGGCGGACGTGGCTGAGGAGGCGGAAGGTCTCGTGGCGGGTAGCGGCGAGCTCGTCGACGAACTCGCGGACGGAGCGGCCTCGGCGCTCCTCGACGGCGCGCCGGTTCCAACCGTCCCAGTCCCTCAGGGCCTCCAGCGCAGCCTCGTCGCGGTCGCCGAGGACGGTTCGAAGGCGGATCTGGATACGGAGGTCGTTGGAGGCGACGTGGGCCAGGATGTCCCTGTACGTCCAGCCCTGGTTGCCGCGCTCTTCCTCCCAGGTGTCTTCGGCGATGGAGTAGACGGTGCGGAGGAACCCCTCGCGGTAGCGGTACATGAGGCGAAACCTCTCCTTGATCTCCGGCAGGAAGGTGAGCTTCTCCGGCTGCCAGTCGGTCTCGACGGCCCGGCGGATGTCGTCTGCGTGCTGGCGGTCGTGGTAGCCGAACCAGAGCCAGTCCTCGACGCGGAGGTCGTAGTCGGGGCCCATGGGGACGGTGTAGGCGAGTACGGGGAGGTGCTCCTCGCTGAGCTTGAGGGCGGCGTTGTGCATGGCGTCGTGGCAGCGGAAGAGCAGCTGGCGCATGTCCTCGGGGGCGAGGTCGCGTCGCTCGGCGATTACGGCGGCGTTGCGGGCGCGGACGTCGAACGTCTTGCCGGTGTCGGCGATGAACTGGGGGGTGAGGACGCCGGCGAGGATGAGGCCGACGCCGGAGGGGCTCATATCGCCGATGCAGTGGGCGATGAGGTCCTTGACGGTCCAGTCGCCGTAGGAGACGGGGCGGGCCCAGTCGTCATCGGAGAGGGAGTCGACGACGCGGAGGAGGTCGCGGTGGGCGATGCGGAGGTCGTCCATTGCGGCTTCGACGAGGGGTAGGGTCATGGGTTCGCTTCCTTGTAGCCGCGACTCATAATACGATGGCGACAGAGGTTAGCGGAAGCGTCGCAGGACGATTGTTTTGCGGGGCGCCGCGGAGTAAATGCAGGTCACCAGAAGGAGGGCCACCATGGCGGACCACTTAACGTTTATCCGTATGAAGGTGCAGCCGGGGAAGCGGCAGGCGGTGATGGATCAGTTCGCGAAGTGGGAGCGGGAGCAGAAAGCGGCGGCGAAGGGTTTCCAGCGCTCCGTCCTGGTGGCGAGCAACGATGACCCGGACGAGCTGATGGCGGGGGTCCGGTTCGACAGCACGGAGAGCTACAACGCCAACTCGGACCGGGCGGAGCAGGGCGAGTGGTTCGGCGAGTTGAGGGCGCAGCTGGTGGGTGACCCCGAGTGGTTCGACGGGACGCTGGCGCGGGAGGTGGTGGGCTAGCGGCGCGTCAGGCGGCGGTGATGGGATGGCCGCCAGGGCGGGTCGGAGGAGCGCCTAGCGAAGAAGCGCGAGCCACGACTTTTTCAGGAGGTCCGCCTCGGCGCAGCCGCTGTCTGCCCAGGTGAAGGGGTCGGACCATTTGGGTCGTGGCGGAAGGGCGCCGGGCGGTCCCCAGACGCGGCTCGAAAGCTCGAACCGGATCTTCTTGGGGAGCCACTTCAGCCACCTGGGTACTTCGGTCTTGCCCCAGGAGCCGGGGAGAGTGAGCCAGGCCCACTCTCCTGTCCAGGCGCTCTTGTCGGCGGGGACGAGCTTGACCTTGAGGTCGTCGGGCTTCACGAGCACACCGTCTTCGGAGGTCGAGGTGGTGAAGTCAACGAAGTCGCCGGTAAACGGGAACGCGCCTGTGGTGATGGTGACCCCGAACGCCTCGGCCGTGCCGGCGTATTTTCCCGGGCCGAAGAAGTAGTTGGCGTGGGAGCCGTGAGCGACGTATGCGATTGGGTGAGTGCCGTCCTTCTCCACCTGCGTCCAGGGCAGCCTGTAGCCGCCGTGGTGGGCCGAGTAGGCGCAGGCGACGGGAGTAGTGCCGGACAGAAAGACCATGATGACCTCCCAATCGCCCTCATGGGTGGAGCGCCAGTCGTTGTAGGGGTAGGCGAGCCAGTACTCGATGGCGGTGAGGTCATCCTTGCGGACGATCTTGGCATAGGTCGTGCGGGGGTACGCCTGCTTGTCTATCTCCGCATAGCGCCGCCAGAAGCCGTCACGGTCAGTGTTGTGGATATCGGGGAAGATAGTCAGGCCGCCATCAGGGCGCTGCTCCGAGTTGTCGAGTATGAGCTTGACGCTGCGCGGGTGGTAGTCCTCGTAGAGGGGAGCGAGCTCTAACTTGCGCCAGTTCTTCCGCTTAGCCCTTTCGGGCGAGCTGATCTCGCGGTAGAGGAGGAGGTGGGGACAGTGTTGCTCAGCAAGTTCGAGGTCTGTGGGCATGGCATCCCTCCGGCAGGTAAGGTGCCCCCTTGCAGGGCTGATGCGGCAGCAGGTTATTGCGCGCCTATTCTACACCAAGTTGAGCGGCTCAGCGACACGCTGGCGCGGGGGCTTGGTGGGCTAGCGGCGCGTCAGGCGGCAGGGAGCGCGGAAGCGGCGAGGGGGAGGCGTGCCACTTGCCCGCCCCTGGTGGCCTAAGGGTCGCTGTCTACTTCGCCCGGCTGCCCGCCGCTTCGACGGCCTTGCGGGCGGCCTCGCCGAGGTCGGTGGTGGAGCACCGCGGCCTGAAGGCCGCGGCATGAATGTCGGAGCACAAACGGGGCTTCGTCATCTCTCGAATTTCTCCAAACGCTCCTTTTGAGTCCGGACATACTGTCGACGCGTCGTCAATGAGCCGGGCTCAACGATTGTAAAGTTGTATCCGCGTTGCCAGAAGTGGTGTGAGTGGGTGTCCAGCTTCAACTCGGGATAGGCCAGATGAAGCTTGCGGGAAGAGATGCCTTTAATGAGGTTCATGACCTTCGACAGCTTTTGGTGTGGTTGCAGCCGGAGTATGAGATGGACGTGATCTATCGCAGTCTCGCACTCAATAATGGAGATCCCCTTCTCGCTGGACACTTCTCGGATGAGGTCTGTAGCCGTTTGGTCGATGTCGCCCTGCAAGAGCCATTTTCGCCGTTTGGTGGCGAACCACACATGGTATGTGGTGGGCGTGTTTG
>CBDURB010000143.1:0-4793 GCA_965369585.1 uncultured bacterium | reverse complement strand
CGAGACATCAAACGTCTGCCGTTCGCTCTTGGGGCTGCGCGGCGCCGATGAGCCCGTGCACGTCCTCGAACTCGTGCTCGCGGAGGAAAGCTTCTAGCCCCTCGAGGACGTCGAGGGGAGCGCGGGGGTTGCGGAAGGTAGCGGTGCCGACCTGGACGGCGGAGGCGCCTGCCATCAGGTACTCGACCGCGTCTTCGCCGGACGTGATGCCGCCGCAGCCGATGATGGGGATGTCGACGGCAGCGGCGACCTCGTACACCATCTTGAGGGCGATCGGCTTGAGGGCGGGGCCGGAGAGGCCGCCGGAGCCCCAGCCGAGGGCGGGGCGGCGCGATTCGATATCGATGCTCATGGCGGGGAAGGTGTTGATCAGGGTGAGAGCATCGGCGCCGGCGTCCACCACGGCGCGCGCCATGGCGACGATATCGGTGACGTTAGGGGTGAGCTTCACGATCAGCGGCAGGATAGTGCGGCGGCGGACGGCGGCGGTGACCTCGGCGGCGGCACGGGGGTCCGTGCCGAACTCCAGCCCATCCTCCACGTTGGGGCAGCTCACGTTGAGCTCCAGGCCGCTGACGCCGGGGACGCCGTCCAGTCGACGGGCGAGCTCAGCGTAGTCGCCCACGCTCTCGCCGGCGACGTTGACGACGACGGGCACACGCCAGGTGGCCCACACGGGAGCGACGTCGCGCAGGATCGCCGCCAGGCCGATGTTCTGGAGCCCGATGGAGTTGATCATGCCGCCCGCTGTCTCGGCGATGCGGGGCTGAACGTTGCCGCGACGGGGCCGGAGGGTGACGGCCTTGCTGACGATAGCGCCCAAGCGCTGGATATCGAACACCTTGACGTAATCCAACCCGTTGCCGAAGGTGCCGGACGCCGTCATCACGGGGTTGGCCAGGGGCAGGCCGCTCTTGTGGCCGGGTGCAAGCTCTACGTTCAGGTTCACGCCTGTTCGATTATAGGCTCTGGGCGACCGCTAAATACAGAGGAGGCCGCAAGAGCGGCCTCCTCATGTGCGTTGACCTTGGCTCTCTAGACGAGCACGGCCTCCCCGGACCTTGAGCCGGATGCGGCCATCCCATCGTCGTCCTCAATAGAGACCTTGGGGCTAGGCTGTGCGCGGACCATGCCGCCATAGCGGGAGCCGGACGATGAGGAATCGTCGTCCCAAATGTAGTCGCTACCGGAGTTGCGAAACTCTCGTTCCTCGCCACAGATCTTGCAGCGGCCGCCGCTGAGGGCACCGTGCGGGCTCTCGATGATCCAATGGTGCCTGCACTCGTCCATCTGGGCGGGGGCGTCCGCCTCCGGCCTGCGTTCCTTAACTGCTGTCTTACTACCCATCGCTAGCCACCTCCGCGGTGATGTTTTACTCCTCATCTAAGATGATCCTTACCGTTTATACGTTACACTCAGGGCTTCGGATTATAAGCCCACTTTCAAGAGATGTCAAGGTATTTCCTGTATATACTTGCTAAACCCCTTACTTTGACGATTCGGCCATTGTATACTTACTAACGGATTCAAGCCCGAAAAGGTTACATCCGCGCCGCACAAAATGCTGTTTTCCGACAACGGCGAAGGTGTAAACTTCAGCGAGAGCACGAACTGCAGGGAAAGGAAGGCTGGCTAGATGGCCGATGACAAGTCCGCGGGAGAGGTCAGCAAGGAGGAGGTACTCGCCGCTCTCAGCCAGATCGAGGACCCGGACCTCCATCGTGACATCGTAAGCCTGGGCTTCATCCCCGATGGGGACATCAACATATGCGGCGGCAACGTGGCGGTTAGGATTGTCCTCACCACGCCGGCCTGTCCGGTGCGCGAACAGATGAAGCAGCAGGCGACGGAGCTGTTGGAAGCGCTGCCCGGCATCGAACACGCCGAGGTGAAGATGGACGCCGACGTGCGGGCAACGACGATGCGGGGCCAGAAGGCGGTTGAGGGTGTACGCAACATCATCGCCGTGGCGTCCAACAAGGGGGGCGTGGGCAAGTCCACGGTGGCCGTGAACCTGGCGCTGGCGCTGACTAAGTTCGGAGCCAAAGTGGGCCTCATGGACGCGGACCTCACAGGCCCCAATCTGCCTACCATGATGGGAGTGGACGCCGGCCTGCAAGCCGATACGGGGCTATCGATCGTGGAGCGCCACGGCGTGAAGCTGGCATCCATCGGATTCGTCCTCAAGAAAGGGCTGGCGGTGGTCTGGCGCGGGCCGATGATCGGCACCGGCGTCCGGCAGCTGCTGCACGACCTGCCCTGGGGCGCCGAAGGCGAGCTGGATTACCTGGTGATCGACCTGCCGCCGGGCACCAGCGACGCTTCGATGAGCATGGCCCAGGAGGCGCCGATCGCAGGTACGGTCATCGTCACCACGCCGAACTCGGTCTCCCTGGAGGACGCGATGAAGGCGGTGATGATGTTCGAGAAGCTGCAGGTGCCCGTCTTCGGTGTCGTCGAGAACATGAGCTACTTCGCCTGCCCGCACTGCGGCGAGCGCACGGACATCTTCGGTCACGGCGGCGGCCGGGAAACCGCCGAGGAGCTGGGGTTAGACTTCCTGGGCGAGATACCTCTGGACGTGGCGGTCCGTGAGAGCAGCGACAGCGGCGTGCCGATCATGGTGAGCGCTCCGGACTCGCCGGTGGCGCAGGCGATCCTGGAGATCGCCCAGAAGATCGCCGCTAAGACGAGCGTGCAGCACTTCTTCGCCCAGCCGGCCGCGGCCAGCTAGACGCCGCATACGCTAAGAGAGCGATAGAGGCCCTCCCCCTGGGAGGGCCTCTCCCTATTCCGCCCGTAACACGGATTTCATATCCACGTAACCGCGGGGTAACACGCCGGAAACAAGTCTCCTTTATTGTCTAGGCATGTTCTATCGCTTCTTCCTTGCCCTATAGACGATGGGAATAGCAATGACGGGCCTAATCCGTACAGGGAACTTAATAATAGACCGGGACCGGTACACGGTCTGGGTGGGCGACCAACCTGTGACGCTTACCTACATCGAGTTCGAACTCCTCGCCACCCTGGCGCGCAACCGCGGCCGGGTCCTCTCCCGACGGCAGATCCTGGAAAGCGTCTGGGGGCAGGAAAGCGCGAGTGGTTTCAAGAAGCTCGCCGTGCACATCTCGCGCCTGCGCAAGAAGATCGCGGGGAGCTACCCATACGCCATCCGGACTATAGCGAAGCGGGGTTACGCCCTCACGGACGTTAGCTCCCAGCCCCAACCGTTCATCTCAGCCAGACAAGCCTTCATCCCATCCAGTCAAGAACTAGCAAGAGGAGGTTAGTGATGCACCAGTCAGCAGGGGAGGATTGCCGATGTTGATCACATTGCTGAAGTTACGCAGGCCACTGGCGATCATCGCGGGGGCGCTCCTGGCGATGGCGATGGTCTCCAGCGTTAGCGCCCAGACGCCCGACGATGAGATAGCTAGCCAGATCGAAGACCTGATAGCGGCGATCGATACGGCATGGCTGCTCGTGACGGCGTTCCTGGTGTTCTTGATGCAGGCCGGCTTCGCCATGCTGGAGGCGGGGTTCGTACGCGCCAAGAACACGGCGAATATCCTGATGAAGAACGTCCTGGACGTCTCCGCCGGCGCTATCGCCTTCTGGGCTGTGGGCTGGGCGGTGGCGTACGGCGTGAGCGGCGATACATCGAACGGGTTCATCGGCTACGGCAACTTCTTCCTGGCCGACTTCGATGACTGGTCGGGCTGGATGTTCCAGTTCGTGTTTGCGGCGACGGCGGCGACGATCGTGTCCGGGGCGATGGCGGAGCGCACAGCGTTCCGAGCTTACCTTTTCTACACGGTGTTCATCACCGCGTTTATCTATCCGGTGGTGGTGCACTGGGTGTGGGATGGCAACGGCTGGCTCACCGCCTTCAAGGACAACCCGATCGGCACGAACGGCTACATCGACTTCGCCGGCTCCAGCGTGGTACACATGGTGGGCGGGTTCGCCGGCCTCATGGGCGCCATCATCGTCGGGCCGCGCATCGGCAAGTTCGGCAAGGACGGATCGATCAATCCCATACCGGGCCACAGCATCAGTATGGCGGCGTTGGGCGTGTTCCTCTTGTGGTTCGGCTGGTACGGCTTCAACGCGGGCTCCACCCTGGCCCTCAGTGGCGGCTTTGCTGCCCTGGCAGCGAAGGTAGCAGTGAATACGACGCTGGCCGCGGGCGCCGGCGCTGTTGGGATCACCTTTCTTTCCAAGCTGCGCACAGGCAACTACGACATCGGGCTTACCATGAACGGGGCCCTGGGCGGCCTGGTGGGGATCACGGCGGGATGCGCGGTGGTGGACCCCTGGGCGGCCGTCGTCATCGGGCTGATCGCGGCCCCGATCGTAATGATCGGTATCGAAGCGCTTGACCGGCTGGGGGTCGATGATCCCGTAGGGGCGGTTTCGGTGCACGGGTTCGCGGGCATCTGGGGCGTCCTGGCCGTGGGGTTGTTCGCATCGCAAGGTGGCATCGCGAGTGCGTACGTCGCCAGCGATTCGTACGGGCTGTTTCTGGGAGGCGGCATCGACCAGCTCGGGATCCAGGCACTGGGAGCGGTGAGCATCGCCGGTTGGGCGATCGCGACTTCGGCGATCCTGTTCCTGCTGATCAAGTACACTGTTGGACTAAGGGTCAGCGAGGAAGAGGAGCACCGCGGCCTGGACATCGGCGAGCACGGCATCGAGGCGTACCCTGACTTCGGGGGCGCTGTCGGGCGCGGGCTGTTCGCCGGGGCGCCGGGCGGATCGGATGTGCCGGTTCCGCCACCCGCGCAGCC
>CBDURB010000142.1:0-4801 GCA_965369585.1 uncultured bacterium | reverse complement strand
GGTGGAGATGGCCGTGATGCACCACGTCCCGGATTGGCGGGCCGCCCTGCGAGAGGTGGTGCGGGTGTTGAAGTCCGGCGGCAGCTTTCACTTCCTGGACATATCGAAGCGCAGGTACGGCATCGGCATGAAGCTGATGGGCCACGATATGCAGGCGCTGTTCACCATCGACGAGTTTCAGACGGCGTTAGAGGATGCCGGCCTGACGTTGGAGCGGGGCATAGGCCGGCCCGTCACTCCGGTGTTCGACATGGTCGGCGTGGCGAGGAAGGCGGCGTGACCACCACGGCATCCGATATGCAGGCGAAGGGCGCGGCGGCGCGGGAGGCGGCGCGGGCCCTGGCGCGGCTATCCGTGGAAGTGCGGAACCGCGCCCTGGAGGCTATCGCCGGCGCGCTGCCGGCGCGCGAATCGGACATCCTGGCCGCCAACGCTAAGGACATCGAGGCCGGCCGTCAGGCTGGGCTCTCGGAGGCGGTGCTGGACCGGCTGCTGCTCACCGGCGAGCGTCTGGAGGGGATCGCCGCCGACGTGCGCCAGGTAGCGATGCTGCCGGACCCTCTGGGCGAGATGTTCGACACGCGCACCCTGGCGAACGGCCTCCAGGTGGGCCGCAAGCGCGTGCCCCTGGGGGTGATGGCGGTCGTCTACGAGAGCCGCCCTAACGTCACGGTGGACATCGCGTCGCTCTGCCTGAAGTCGGGGAACGCCTGCATCCTGCGCGGCGGCAAGGAGGCGATCCACTCCAACATCGTCCTCGCCGGCGTGGTCCGTGAGGCGATCGCGGGCGCCGGCGTGCCCCGGGACGCCGTGCAGATCATCGAGAACACAGACCGCGCCCTGCTGGGAGAGCTGCTGAAGATGCGGGAGGCGATCGATCTGCTGGTGCCGCGTGGCGGCGCCGAGCTGATCCGGTACGTGACGGAGAACGCATCGATGCCTGTGCTCACCGGCGGCACCGGCGTCTGCCACACATACGTGGACCGCGCCGCCGATCTCGACAAGGCCGTTCGTGTGGCCCACAACGCTAAGTGTCGCAAGTTCAGCATCTGCAACGCCCTGGACACGCTCCTGGTCCATCAGGACGTCGCCGAGGGGTTTCTCCCGGCGATGGGCCGTAGCTGGGCTGAGGCGGGGGTGGAGATGCGCTGCGATGAGCGGTCGCTGCCCATTCTCAAGGCGGCCGAGATAGCGGAGCTTTCCCTGAAGCCCGCAGCCGAGGATGACTTCGGCAAGGAGTTCCTGTCGCGGGTCGCCGCAGTGGGCATCGTCGATTCCCTGGACGAGGCGCTGGAGCACATCTATCGATTCGGCACCGGCCATTCGGACGCCATCATCACGGAGGACTACTCCGCCGCCATGCGGTTTCTGGATGAGGTGGATACCGCCGTGGCCTACGTCAACGCCAGCACTCAGTTCACGGACGGCGCCCAGTTTGGCCTGGGGGCGGAGATAATCGACTCTACGCAGAAGACGATTGCGCGCGGGCCGGTGGGCCTGCGGGAGATCACGACTTACAAATGGATTGTCCTGGGCAGCGGCCAGACGCGGCCGCTGTAGGCTGGATTAAGGACCAGGCGCTCGTGTTGCGCGTTACCTATTGCTTGTCCCGACTGAAAGGGGGGGTTGTGTGACTGATTACGTGTTCGAACGGGAGTGCCGTACGCCCTACTCGGAGTGCTACATCCTCGGCTCCGGAGAGGAAGAGATCGGCCGCGTGGACATCCACTACACGCCCTCCATGGCCTACGCCACGCTCTGCGTGGGCGAGGACATGACGGAGGAGGACATCCGCGAGCTGGTGGAGGAGATCGACGAGCGGCTGGTGCTGACGACGGACCCGTTTCGGGAGGACTTCGTGGTGACGGTGTGGGCGGGACGAGAGGCCGCCGTCTTCTCCGACGAGGACCTTGAGGGCGAAGATGAAGACGAAGACGAGGAGGTGGAGGGGAACGGCCGCCGCGAGGGGTAAGCGCTAAGAAGCTGTTCTTACGGGCGGTCTCCGAGCATGCGCTCCAGCGGGCCGCGGTAGCGTCCGTCGTCCGGCTCCAGGTGGATGGTGACGACAGCCCCCGGCAGTCGCTCGCCGATCTCGCGCTCTATCTTGTCACATACGGTGTGCACCTCCTCCACCGTACGCTGGGCGTCCACGATGAGGTGCATGTCGATGTGGCGTGAGGGGCCGGCCTTGCGGCTGCGCAGGCGGTGGAAGCCGCGAATCTCGTCCTGGTGGGTGGCGATAATGTCGTGGATAGCGCGCAGCTCGTGGTCGGGCAGGGCCACGTCCATAATTTCGGTGAGCGCTTCGCGGGCGAGGGTAACCGCGGTCCAGCCCATATAGGCGGCGAGTCCCAGGGCGACCAGAGGGTCGAACAGCCGCTCGCCGGTGACGCCGACGATGGCCAGGCCGCCGATCACCGCTCCGGCCTGAACGACGTTGGTCTGGAGGTGGGTGGCCTCCGAGGCGAGGGCGAGCGATTGGGCGCGCCGGGCCTCTCTGCGCATGTAGAAGGCGAGGACGATGTTGGCGGCCACGGCGACCAGCATCGGCGCCAGGGCCAGGCCGACGTTGATCTCAGGGCTTCCCTCGATCAGCCTTCGGGTGGCCTGGAACACGACGAAGCCGCCGCCGATGGCGACGACGGTGGCGGCCACTGAGGCGGAGATGCTCTCCACCTTGCCGTGGCCGTAGGGGTGCTCCTCGTCGGCAGGCCAGGCGGCGACGCGAATGCTGATCAACGCGGCGGTGCCCCCGACCAGGTCGGCGCCGCTGTCGACGGCGTCTGACAGCACGGCGATGCTGCCGCTGATGATGCCCACCGAGAGCTTGAAGGCCAGCAGGCAGACGGTGACGCCCAGGGATATCGCTGCTATTCGTACGGGTGCGGTCATCTCACGTGGAGAGACGCGGTGGGCCTCGTCCCGTTAGACACTCTTCCGGGATAACACTTCGCGCGCCGCCTCCGCTATCGCCTGGGGCGTGAGGTGAAAGTGCTCCAGGAGCTCGTCCCAGCGGCCGCTGACGCCGTAGCAGTCTTGCATGCCCAGGAAGGCGATGGGCACGGGCTTGTGTCGGGCGACGGTCTGAGCGACGAGGCTGCCCAGGCCGCCGTGAACCTGGTGGTCCTCGGCGGTGACGATCGCTCCGGTCTCGGTGGCGGCGGCGAGCGTCGCCTCCGTGTCGGCGGGCTTGAGGGAGGCGGCGTTAAGCACGCGGCAGTTGACCCCCTCCTGGGCCAGCAGCTCGGCGGCGTCCATCGCGGCCTTGACCAGCACTCCCACAGCGATGACGGTGACATCAGAGCCGGGCCGGAGCATATCCCACTTGCCCAGCTCAAACCGGTGGCCGTTATCGTAGATAACGGGAATCTTGGGGCGGACGGTTCGGATATAGAAGGGCCCGTCGTTGCTGGCCGCGGCCTCGATCGCCTGCTCCGCCTGGACCACGTCGGCGGGGACGATGACGCGGAAGTTGGGCAGGGAGAGCATGAGAGAGAGGTCTTCCAGGGCCTGGGCGGAGGCGCCGTCCTCGCCGACGATGATGCCGCTGTGGCTGGCTACCAGCTTCACGTTGAGGTTGGGCTGGGCCACGGCCATGCGCACCTGATCGAAGCAGTGGCCGGGCATGAACACGGCGAAGCTGCTGGCGAAGGCGATCTTGCCGCAGGCGGCCAGGCCGGCGGCTACGCCGATCATGTTCTGCTCGGTGACGCCGACGGTGATGAAACGGTCAGGGTACTCCTTGCCGAACTTGATGGCGCTGGTGGAGACGCCCAGGTCCGCGTCCACCACGACGATGTCCAGGCCTTTCTGGGCCAGCTTGATAAGCGTTGGCCCTAGAGCGGCGCGGGTGGCGGCGGTACGGACTTCCTTGACCATCAGTCCGCCAGCTCCTTCAGCGCCTGCTCCAGCTGCTCCTTGGTAGCGGCCTTGCCGTGGAAAGAGGGGTTGTTCTCCATGAAGCTTACGCCCTTGCCCTTAGTGGTCTGGCAGATGACGACGCTGGGCTGTCCTTTGTGCTGTTTGGCCTTCTCCAGCGCGTCGATGATCTCCGTGAGTTCGTGGCCGTTCACTTCCTGGGCGTTCCAGCCGAAAGCGCGCCAGCGGTCTGCGAGGGGCTGGAGGGAGAGGATGTTCACGGTGTGGCCGTCGTCACCTACCCAGCCGCCTGGCCGCTGACGGTGACCATCGCGCTGCGCGAAATGGGTGTAGTCGGAGAAGCCGTCGTTCTGGATGTGGTTGTAGTCCACGATGGCGGTGACGGTGTCGACGCGGTGGTGGGAGGTGGCGGCCGCGGCCTCCCAGGTCTGGCCCTCGTTGCAGTCGCCGTCGCTAAGCAGGCAGTAGACGCGGTAGTCAAGCTTGTCCATGCGGCCGGCCAGAGCCAGGCCCAGGCTGAACGAGAGGCCCATCCCCAGGGCGCCGGCGGACATCTCTACTCCGGGCGGCACGCCCATTATGGGGTGGCCCTGAAGGCGGGTGCCCAGCTTGCGGAAGGTCATCAGCTCTTCGGTTGGGATGTAGCCGGCCTCCGCCAGCACGGAGTACATCGCGGGCGAGGCGTGGCCCTTGCTCATGATGAAGCGGTCGCGCTCCGGCCAGGTGGGTTTCTTGGGGTCGTATCGGAGGACGTGGAAGTAGAGCGCGGTGAGGATATCGACGCTGGAGAGGGAGCCGCCGGGATGACCGGAGTTCACCTCGGTCGTCATACGGACGATGTGCCTGCGGATGCGCCGGGCCGTTCTTTCCAGCTCCGGGACGCTGGCGCCGCTGATGGATGCCAAAGATGAGCCTTCCTTTC
>CBDURB010000141.1:0-4821 GCA_965369585.1 uncultured bacterium | reverse complement strand
TTGCAATTTTCGCCGCCACATCGTAAAATCTCCCCGCGTGTCGAGCACCTGCCGTTAACCGCTCGACATTCAGCCTAGGACCAGCCTGAAAGGGGGCCTCAATGGCCGCGTTCCAGATCTTCAAAGACAAAGCCGGTGAGTTCCGTTGGCGGCTTCGCGCCAACAACAACGAGACCATCGCTGACTCCGCCGAAGGCTACAAAGCGAAGTCGGACTGTGAGCACGGCATCGACCTCGTGAAGCTGCTGGCTCCAACCGCCGATGTCCAGGATCAAACCTAGCTCACATCTCGGCTAACGAACCTAAGCGCCCCGCCGCCCCCTACCCTCGCGGCAGACCCAGCCCCCGCTGGGCGATGATGTTCCGCATGATCTCCGACGTGCCGCCGGCGATCGATATGCCCAGCGTCATCATGTATGACATCGTGAACTCGCCCCGCAGCCGAGCCCACTTCTTCGACTCAGGCCGCACCTGGCCGTACAGACCCATGATCTCGACGCCCGTGCCGGCCAGCCGCTGGGAAAGCTCCGAGTTGTATACCTTGGCTACGGAGGATTCCATGTTCGGCACCTCACCCCGGGCCTGGATAGAGGCCACCCGGTAGCTGAGGAAGCGGCCCATCTCCGTCTCGATGGCGATCTCGGCGAGGCGGTTGCGCACGATGGTCTCGGCGATAAGCGGCTTGCCGTTGCCCGAACCTTCTCGGCAATACTGGACCAGTTCGTCCAGGCTGCGTCGGGAAGCGGAGGCGTTCCCGATGCTGGACCGTTCGAAGTCCAAAAGGGCTGCGCCCACATACCAGCCCCGGTTCTCCTCCCCCACAAGCCCCTTCGCGGGCACGCGCACATCTTCGAAAAACACCTCGTTGAAGCCATGACGATCCGTCATATTTATGAGGGGCTGGACGTTGATGCCCGGCGAGCTCATAGGGGCGATGAGAAAGCTAATCCCCTTGTGCTTGGGAGCCTCGGGATCAGTGCGGGCCAGCAGAAACATCCATTCCGCACGGTGGGCGTTGGTAGTCCAGATCTTCTGGCCGTTGATCACGTAGTCGTCGCCGTCCCGCACCGCCCGCGTCTGGAGGCTGGCCAGGTCACTGCCGGCCTCAGGCTCAGAGTATCCCTGGCACCACGTTACTTCGGCCGATGAGATGCCGGGCAGGTACTCTCGCTTCTGCTCCTCGCTTCCGAACATCATGAGCACGGGGCCCAGCATGTTGACGCCGAAGATGTCAAGTAGGGGAGCACGGTGATATGCCGTCTCCTCCCGCATGATGACCTGCTCCATGATCCCTAGATCGGCGCCGCCGTACTGCTTGGGCCAGTGCGGCACCAACCAGCCGCGGGAGGCCAGCTTCTTCTGGAATTGCCTGACGAACTGCCACTCCTCTTCGCTGTCAACTTCGTCCTCGCCTAGCTGCCGGTCATCGGGCAACTCCTGCTTGAAGAAATCCCTTAGCTGCTGACGCAACGCCTCCTGCTCAGGAGTGAAGCGAAACTCCATGGTGATACTCCTATTCCACCCAGGCCCGCTCGGTCACAGCGCGTCCATTCTAAGCGATGTCAGGAACAAAGGCCATCACCGGTCAACGGTTGCCAGGCTGCCCCCTACGGCAGGTCCGTCAGCCCCTCCCGCGAGGCGCTCACCAGCGCCACCATGTTCCCCTCGGGATGCTTGTTCTCCTGCATGAGCTGGTGGGCCTGCCCTATCTCCTCGAAGGCGAAGACGCGGCTCAGACAGGGGTCGACCTTGCCGTCCACAACCAGCTGGTTGAAGGCGGCGGCATTATCATCGTTGGCGAAGTGTGATCCCTGGAAGCGCTTCTGTCGCATCCACAGGTAGCGCAGGTCCACCACAGCGCTGAACCCCGTGGTGCCGGCGCAGATCACCACCATACCCCCGTTATCGCACACGAAGATCGACGTGGGGATCGTGTCCTCCCCCGGGTGGTCGAACACGATCGCGGGGCTCCTGCGCCCGCCCACGATCTCCCAGATCGCCTTACCGAAGGCGCGCGCCCCTTCCGCCCAGCGGCCGAACGCCTCTGTGTCGTCCCAATGCGGCGGCATACCCCAGTGATCGAACTTCTTGCGGTTGATGCAGCCCTTGGCCCCCAGGTTCTGACAGAACTCGAACTTGCTCTCGCTGGAGACCACGGCCACCGGCACGGCGCCCGCCTCCCGCGCTATCTGGATCGCCATTGAGCCCAGGCCGCCGGAGCCACCCCAGATCAGGACCACGTCCCCATCCTGGACGGTGTTAGGCGGCCAGCCGTGAAGCATCCGATAGGCCGTGGAGCCGACAAGCGTGGGCGCTGCGGCCGCCTCCCAGGTGAGCTGCGGCGCCTTGGGCAGGCACTGGTGCGCCTGCACCTTGGCGAACTGGGCGAAGGAGCCCCAGTTCGTCTCGTAGCCCCAGATGCGGGCGCTGGGCGCTATCATCGGGTCGCCGCCCGCCTTGATATACGGGTCCTCCCGGTCCCACCAACCGCAATGGACGACCACGCGGTCGCCAATCTTGACGTTGGTCACCTCGTCGCCCACGGCGTAGACGATGCCGGAGGCGTCGCTGCCGCCGATGTGGTAACCGGAGGGGTCGCCCTCTCGCTCGTGTACCTTGATCACGTCAACGGGGACACCCAGGCTAGCCCACACGTTGTTGTAGTTGATCCCTGCCGCCATCACGAACACCAGCGCCTCGTCCGGCTTCAGGTTAGTCGGCACGTCCACCTTCTCGGTCTGAAACGCCTTCGCCGGCTCCCCGAACCGCTCCCGGCGGATCACCTGGGCGTACATCTGCCTGGGTATAGTGCCCAGCGGCGGTATCTCGCCCATCTCGTAGACGTCTTTCACGCTGACCATGGGCTCCTCCTATGAGCGACCTGCCATTCTGGTCCGCCCTAGGCAGAGAAGAATGGCATATCTCGGGGCGGCTCCGCGCCTGCCTGCCGGCGGGCAGGCCCTACGGTATCACGAGGCGTCGTGCGGGGCAATTCCAATGGTGTGGGGTCAGGCTGAAGGCTGACCCGCCGGAACGCGGGCCTGGGCCTTTAGCGGCTGAATAGCGAGGACCCTTCGGCACTCCTGGCCCTGTACCTTGGCGCAGGGCAGGACTGCGATCTCTTAGGTCAATGGCAGGTTGACGGCGTCGCCCCTCTGACCTCAAGGCTGGCGCCTTGCTAGTAGGTCTTGGGCAGGCCCAGGCCGCGGGTAGCGATGATGTTGCGCTGGATCTCGCTGGTGCCGCCCTCAATGGTGCTACCCACCGAGCGAATGTAACCGTACTCCAGCCGGCCTTTCAGAGGCGCCCACTTGCTGCCGCGGGCCAGCATTCCATACATCCCCATCAGGCTCAGGCCGGTGTTGGCGATGCGCTGGACCAGCTCCATTGAGTAAAGCTTCACGGCAGAAGCCTCGTAGTTGGGGATGAGCCCCTTGGCCTGCATCGTAACCACCCGGTAGGAGAGCGTTAGAGCGGCCGTCGCCTCGATGTAGCGCTCGGCCAACTCGTGGCGAAGCGCGGGGTCTGAGCCGATGCGAACCGCGCCGTTGTCCCGGTTCTCCTTGGCGAAGCGGATCAGGTCTTCCACGTTATGCTGCTGCCCTACGGCGGAGCCGATGTTGGAGCGCTCGATGTCCAGTGTCGTCGCGGCCAGGTACCAGCCGCGGTTCTCCTCGCCCAGCAGGTTGGCGGCCGGAATGCGCACATCCTCGAAGAACACCTCGTTGAACTCGTGGGTGTCCACCATGTTGAACAGGCGCTGCACCGTCACGCCCGGCGTCTTCATAGGGATGATGAAGTAAGAGAGGCCCTTGTGCTTGGGCGCGTCGGGGTCGGTGCGGGCCAGGAGGAGCATGTAATGCGATATGTGGGCCACGCTGGTCCATATCTTCTGACCGTTGATCACATAGTCATCGCCGTCGCGGACGGCGCGGGTCCGCACGGAGGCGAGGTCGGAACCGGCTTCGGGCTCGGAGAAGCCCTGACACCACATGTGCTCCCCGGAGAGGATCTTCGGGATAAACTCCTTCTTCTGCTCCTCGGAGCCGTAGTGGATGATCGTAGGGCCGATGACGGCCACGCCCAGCCCGCCGATGAAGATGGGGGCGGGAGCGCGCATATGGGCCGTCTCCGAGTTGTAGATGAACTGCTCCATGATGGACATGCCGGCGCCGCCGTACTCCTTGGGCCAGGCCGGGGCCACCCACTTCTTCTTAGCCACCTTGGCCCGCCAGGCGAACAGGTTGCCCGCCTGCTGGAAGATGTTGACGCCGCCGCCGCGCAGCTCCGACGGGCACTCCTTCTCGATGAACTCTCGGACTTCCTTACGAAACGCCTCTTCTTCAGGGGTAAACCGGAAGTCCATAACCTTCTCCTATTCGCTGTGTGGGTCAAGCGCCTCTCGCGCCCGCCCACCATCGATTTCAGCAATGGGATGATAGGCCATCTTTAACGTAAAAGTCAAATGCTTTACGGAAAAATGTAAGGTCGCGAATCGCGTTCCTAGAATGATGATTCCGCAGTGGCGCAGCCGTCCGCCACCCCAGGGTCATCGGTCGCTGAAAAGCGCCATCCGGTCGAAGTACACCTCGTTTCGGCAGAGCTTGCCGTCACGGACCAAGGCGAGATCCATTCCATCGATCTCTGCCGTCTTCCCCCCGGACGCCGGCGTTAACTGCGCGTGCCAGAGAAACGCGGTGCCGCTCCCATCAGCAAACGTGAAGAACTCGCGCCGGGACCAGTGCATCTGCCATTGCTGGAATAGCCGGGTCAGGTACCTGCGCAGAGCCTCATGTCCCACCACAGGTCCCCGGGTATTCG
>CBDURB010000140.1:0-4841 GCA_965369585.1 uncultured bacterium | reverse complement strand
CGCCTACCCGTTTTACGTGCTGTTCTACCTGCCCTTGGCATGGGCGATCACTGCCCTGTGGCCCCTCATCGGAGGCATTCGCCAAATGCTGGGCCTGCGGGAGCGTCACCCCGCCGCCGATTTCCTCATCGTCCTGGGCACGCTGTCCCTGCCTCAGTTCGCCGCAGGCATACAGCTGCCGTTGGAGTCGCTCGGCTACGAGCTCGACACGCTGGGCCGGGAGCAGATGGTAGGCATACTCACGGTGCTGGCGCTGCTGGCCGCCACGGCCGTCGTCGGTCTGCGCTGGAACTGGCGCGTCTGGCTGCTGGTAGCCGCCGCCTTCTATATCCCTTACGCCTTGCTGTACACCTCCTTCCTCACCAACACCGGCGGTTTCGGAAGCGGCATCTGGGAGTCGCTGGACTACTGGCTGGGCGAGCAGCAGCTGGATCAGCCGCGGGGCAACCAGCCGGACTTCTACTACGTGATGCTTCTGCCGGCCTACGAGTTCCTGGCGCTCGCCTTCGCGGGGCCGGCGCTGCTGTACTTCAGCCTGCGCGGCGGTCCCCGCTCCTGGCTCCTCACCGCGATCGCTACCCTCAGTCTGCTGGTGTTCTTCGGCGCCGACAGCTTCTCGGCGACGCTTGGCGATATCACCAAGCCGCTCGCCCTTCCCGTGGCCGCCGTGGCCATCTACTTCGCGGTACGCGGCTCGCCGTTCGAGCGGTTTCTCGTGTTCTGGACCGCCGCGGCGATCGTGGGCTACTCCTGGGTGGGCGAGAAGATGCCGTGGCTCAGCGTCCATACGACCTTGCCGGTAGTGATCCTGGCCGCCTACTCCCTGGGAAGGTTGTTCGAGCAGCTGCCCAGGGCGGCCGGCTTCCTGCGCTACGCTCCCGCGCTGCTGCCCTTCGCCGCCGGCGTACTGGGCCTGGGCGCGATCTTCGTCGCCGCCTTCGGGCCGCTAGGCAGCGATACGCTGCGCATTGCGCTGGTGGCGACGGCGCTGGCGTTGCTCCTCACGTTATTGCCGCCGCTAGGCCGCAGGCGGCTGGCCGTAGTGGCGGCCGCCGCGGTGTTCGGCGGGCTGGCGCTGTTCAGCGTTCGTACCGCCGTCATCGCCTCCTTCGAGCACGGCGACGTGCCGCGGGAGATGCTGGTCTACACCCAGACCTCGCCTGATGTGCCGGACGTGATGGAGCGCATCGAGGAGATCGCTCAGACCAGCGGCCGTGGTCTGGATCTTCCCGTGGTCGTGGACACATCCAACGGTTTCACCTGGCCCTGGGCCTGGTATCTGCGCGACTACAGCATCACGTATGACAGCGTCGACGAGGGGTTCGAGCCGCCGCCGGACGCCGTGTTGCTAGTCGCCCGCGAGAATGAGAGCAAGGTGACGCCCTTCCTGGACCGCTATCAGGAGCCGGTTCCATACCGTCTGCGCTGGTGGTTCCCTGAGGACTATCGTAGCATCGGCCGCGATAACCTCTGGCTGGCGATGCGAGACTTCGGGGAGAGCCTGGCCCGCGGCGGCACCTGGGAGACCTGGTGGCGCTTCTTCCGCGATCGGGAGACGCCAGCCGACCCGGGCTCCGTTGACTCCAGCGCCTACTTCCCGCTGATATACGACCCCTCGGCAGGCGCTGACATCGAAGGCCGGCTCATCATAGGCCGGAGCGGAGACGCGCCCGGTGCGCTGGCTAACCCTTCAGGCGTGGCGGTTGACGGCGAGGGCAACCTCTACGTCCTTGATTCCGGCAACGCCCGTATCCAGAAGTTCGCCCCGGACGGCCGCCCGCTGAAGGCGACGGGCGACGTGGGCAGCGGCGAGGGCGAGTTCAACCAGCCCACCGACCTGGCTATCGATGCTGAGGGCGACGTATACGTCATCGACACCTGGAACCATCGCGTGCAGAAGTTCGACGCCGATCTCACCTTCATCACTGCCTGGGGCGGCCCGACGAAGGACCTGGTGAACCCGGGCGACTACGAGATGTGGGGCCCTCGCTCCATCGCCGTGGACGGCGATGGCAACGTCTGGGTCGTCGACACGGGCACGCAGCGCGTGCGAAAGTTCTCGCCGGACGGCGAGCTGCTGGGCACCGTGGGCGAGCGTGGTCGCGGGCTGGGCCAGTTCCGCGAGCCGGTGGGAATCACCTTCGACCCCGTTACGGGCGACTTCCTCGTGGCCGATGTCGGCAACGCGCGCATCCAGCGCTTCGATAGTGGGATGCAGGCTATCGCCGCCTACCCTATCGATGCGTGGAGCGACCTGGACCCGCGCAACAAGCCCGACCTGGCCGCGCTCCCCGACGGGCGAATCCTGGCCAGCGACCCCGTCCACGGCCGCATCCTGTTGCTGGACCAGGCCGGTAGTGTAATCGCCTCTCTGAGCTCCGTTAGCGGGGAGGCGCTCGCCTTCCCGCGTGGGATCGCCTACGACGCCGACGGCGGGTTCGTGATCACCTCCGAGGGCGCGGCCGGCCGGGTGCGCCGGTTCCCCCTCAGCGACTTCGCTCTGCGCTAGCCATCCTTGCCCGCGCTGTAGGCCCGTTGTATCATGTGTGAAGTCTGACACAAAGTCTGCGCAGCACTAGGCTGGAGCCGCTGGGAACCGCGGTCAGAATATGACCAAGATCACCGCCGGACCGTCGCACTCTTCCCGCTACACCGCCCTTGACCCCGTTTCGGGGGACGCAGAGCTGCTGACGAAGGTGCGCGAGCTTATCGACGACCTCTCGCCCGACAACGCCGAGCTGCTCACCGCCTTCCACCGTATCCAGCAGGCCTACGGCTACGTGCCCCGCGAGACAATTCCGGTCATCGCCACCAAGTTCCGCACTACGCCGGCGATGCTCTACGGCGCGCTCGACTTCTACTCTGAGATACGCACCGTGCCGCCCGCCGAGACGGTAGTCGAGTGGTGTAGCGGGCCCGCCTGCCTGCTCAAGGGCTCTATGAACATCCGTCTCGTCCTGGAATCAGTTCTCGGCTGCGAGATGAGCCAGAACACCGATGATGGGGCGTTCGGCCTGCGACTCGTGCAGTGTGACGGCACCTGTCACCTGGCGCCGCTGGTGCGGCGCGAGGGCAGGTACATCGGCCCGTTGTCGGTCAGCGACACCATCAGGCTCGCACGCGAGCTCAAGGGCGAAGGTGAGCCTGAACCGGGCCCCGTGCCCGGCGGAGAGGAGGCCGGGGAAGGGCAACCCTCTGTAGAATCGGCCGATGAGCAGAGGGGCGGCGGGGCGTAGCCGTCCGATGCCAGCATACGAGGAGCTGAGAGGACAGGCCGAACAGGCCCCGCAGCCTACGCCGGGGCCGCAGCGCCCCCTGATCAAGGTTGGTGTCACCACCTGTTCGCGGGCCGTCGGCGCCCAGGAGACGCTGGACGCCGTGCGCAAGGAGCTGGCGGACCGTGGTCTGGAGGCGGACGTGATGGTCACCGGTTGCTGGGGTCTGTGCTACGCGGAGCCCATCGTGGAGGTGGCGCATCTCGGGCGGCCGGCCGTCCTCTACGGCAGGCTCACCGCCGACAAGGTGCCTCAGCTCATCGAAGGGGCGGTGGCCCCCGACCAGGTCGGGGTCGTGCCGGAGCTTGCGCTCGCGGTGGTCGGTGATGAGTTGCTGGAAGGTGTGGCGCCGCTACGGTCGATGGAGTTCTTCGCCGGCCAGGAGCGTCGCCTCATGGCGAACTGCGGCGTAACCGACCCCGATAGCATCGACCAGTACATCGCCCGCGGCGGCTACGAGGGGCTGGCCAAGGCGCTGGGCATGACGGACGAGCAGGTGATCGCTGAGGTGCTGGAGTCCGGTCTGTGGGGGCGCGGCGGCGCCGCCTTTTCCACCGGCCGCAAGTGGGACTTCCTGCGCGGGGCGAAGGTCACGCCCAAGTACATGATCTGCAACGCCGATGAGGGCGACCCCGGCTCGTTCGTGAACCGCAACCTGATGGAGAGCGACCCCCATCTCATCGTTGAGGGGATGGTGATCGGAGGCTACGCCACCGGCGCTTCCTACGGCTACATCTATATCCGCGAAGAGTACCCTCTCCCTGTGGAGCGAATGGAGAAGGCCGTGCAGCAGGCGCGCGAGCGGGGCCTTCTGGGCGACAACGTTCTCGGCTCCGGGTTCGCGTTCGACCTGGCGATGATACGCGGCGCCGGCAGCTACGTTTGCGGCGAGGAGACGGGGCTCATCGCCTCCATTGAGGACGCGCGCGGCATGCCCAAGATACGGCCGCCGTTCCCGGCGCAGGCCGGCGTGTTCGACAAGCCATCCAACGTCAACAACGTGGAGTCGTACGCCAACGTCTCCCTGATCCTGCGCGAGGGGGCCGCGTGGTACGCATCGGTCGGCTCCGAGAACCATAAGGGGACGAAGATGTTCTCGCTGTCCGGCCAGGTGCAGCGGGTCGGCATCCTGGAGGTGCCTCTGGGCACCGCGATGAGCGACGTCGTGATCGGCGCCGGGGGAGGGCCACCCGAAGGCCGCTCTCTGAAGGCGGTGCAGCCGGGCGGTCCGCTGTCCGGCATCGTTCCGGCCAGCGACGTCGGCATCGCCCTGGAGCCGGAGTCGTTCAAGGAGCGCGGCATGTTCATGGGCTCCGGCGGCCTGGTGGTGCTGGACGACTCCAACTGCGTCGTCGACCTGGCGATCTACTTCGAGTGGTTCGCGGAGGACGAGTCCTGCGGCCGCTGCACCACCTGCTTCGCGGGGACGCGACGCCTGCTGGAGATACTGAAGCGCATCTCCTCCGGCCGCGGCCGCAGCTCCGACCCGGAGATCATGCGGTTGCTGGCCGACACGATGCGCTACGCGAACTGCGTCCACGGCCAGGCGGCGCCTACGGCGGTGAT
>CBDURB010000139.1:0-4850 GCA_965369585.1 uncultured bacterium | reverse complement strand
CCTGCCGTTCCTTCGGTTGATAGCGAAACCGGCCTGGAATGTAACGGGGCCTTGCTCGCTGTCGTCTCTATTGATTGGAGAGGCAGTAATCTATGTCATTCGATCTCAATGCACACGAAGTCTCTATCCGCGCCGTTCTGGCTGAGAAGGATCGAGAGGCGCAGTCAGCACTCCGCGCCGGCGAGGCAGGGAGTGCCCCATCGGGCTTGCGGGCCGTCTTCGCTGGCCGCCTGGCTCGTCTCGCCATTCGGGTGGATCGTGAGGCTGCCCGATCCTGGCTGTCCCCAGAGGGACGTGCTTCCCTTACCGGCGGATCGCACAGCTAGGTATCCCTTTCCCCTATCGCACCCCCTGTCCAGCGCCGCAGCGGCGGTCGTGGCCGCGGGCGTCATCGCCCTCGCGTGTGCCCGCCTCTGGCGGGGCGGGCGGCTGGTACGCGCGCAGGCGGCTGCGGTAGGTAAGGGAAAGCGCTCTCGAGCCCAATCTACTGCGGGGGTGCGGCGACGAGACTACGAGAACGCTATAGTATAAACGCTCGTAGAGCGGAAATGTTACAGCGGTTAGCGTAGGAGATACCTTTAAGGTCGCCCGCCCTTATCTGCCCACAGATTGACGCGGATGATCACCGAAGAGGTTTAATCTGCGCCTATCTGCGGTAATCTGCGGCTAATCTCTACATGAACTCGTAGCCGCCCATGATCCCCGGCGGCTCCTGGTCCATGATCACGTTCACGCAGGCCGGCTTGCCGGAGGCGAAGGCGCGCTCGATAGCGGGTCTGATCTCGTTCGGCTTTGTGACAAACTCGCCGTGGCCGCCCAACCCCTCCACCACCTGGTCGTAGCGGGCGCTGTCACCGAGCATGCTGGCGATCACTCGCTCCTTGCCGTACATCGCCCGCTGGCCCACCGTGATCTGCCCCCACTGGCGGTCGTTCCCCACTACCGATACCACCGGCATGTTGAAGCGCACGAACGTATCGAACTCGAAGCCGTTGAGACCGAAGGCGCCGTCGCCGTTGACCATGAGGATGCGCTTATCCGGGTAGACGCTGTGGACCGCCATGCAGAAGCCGGTGCCCACGCCCAGCGTGCCCATCGGGCCGGGGTCATACCACTGACCGGGGTTGTTAATCGGCAGGATGCGAGAAGCCTGGCTGACGATGTCGCCGCCGTCGCCGATCACGATCGTGTTGTCGTCCACAAACTCCGCCATCTCGCGGCAGAGGCGCAGCGGGTGAATCGGCTCGCGGTCGGAGTTCATCCACTCCTCCATCTGGGCGCGGATCTTGTTCTCGCCCTCGCGGAGGCCGGTGATCCACTCCTTATGGTCGGCCTGGGTGCTCTCCAGTTCGCCGATGAGCATCTCCAGCGCCGCCTTCGTGTCGCCCTCGATCGCCACGTCGATGTCGCGGTTGCGGGCTAGCTCCTGGGGATCCGTGTCCACCTGGATCGTGCGCGCCTCTGGGTTGAACCGCTTGCCGTAGGAGAGGCGGAAGTCCAAGGGGGTGCCGAGGACGACGATGGCGTCCGCCTTGCCCAGGGCGTTGCGGCGGGTGCGCGAGAAGAACAGCGGGTGATCCTGGCTGACGGACCCCCGGCCCATGGCGTTCAGGTACAGCGGCGCCTGCGCGACCTCGACGAAGTGGCGTAGCTCCTCGTGGGCGTCCTGCCAGTAGATCGCGGAGCCCGCCATGATCAGCGGCCGCTCCGCCTTGGCGATGATCTCAGCCGCACTCTTGATCGCCTTCGGGTCCGGGTAGACGCGCCCCTGGGGCCGGTAGCTCTGCGGGAAATAGACGTCCTTCTCCTCCACCTTGCGGAAAAGCACGTCCGTGGGGATCTCCAGGAAGACGGGCCCCTGGCGGCCGGTGAGGGCGGCGCGGAAGGCGGAGGCGATGTACTCCGGGATGCGCGCCGTATCGTAGACGCAGCGTGTCCACTTGGTGATCGGGCGCAGCAGCTCCACCTGGTCCATCTCCTGAAGGGCGCCCATCTCGAACCGCATCAACGGGCTGCGGCCGCCGATGACAAGCAGCGGCGAGCGGTTCTGATAGGCGTTGGCGATGGCGGTCACGCAGTCGGTGACGCCGGGACCGGCGGTGACCACCGCCACGCCGCAGCGGCGGGTGGCCCGCGACCAGCCCTCGGCGGCGTGGCCGGCGACCTGCTCGTGACGCACGTCGATCACCTTGATCTCCTCGTCCAGGCAGGCGTCGAAGATCGCCTGCACGTGGCCGCCGCAGAGGGTGAAGATCGTGTCGACGCCTTCCAGCTTGATGGCGCGGGCGACGAGGTCGCCTCCGTCAACCAGAGCCATGGGGGCCTCCTCAGCTAATCGGAACTATGAATCGGGGCTCGCGGGGCTCACCGCTGACCCTGCCTGCCGGCAGGCAGGCCGTTAGGGGCTATCGCAAATAGTAGCGGATAGCGGATGGGGATACAACTTCGCGGGTGGCTCAACGCTACGGCACCAGAACCACCCGCCCGAACGCCTGACGGCTCTCGATGTAGGCGTGCGCGGCGGCCGCCTCCGAGAGCGGATACGTCTGGTCGATGACAACACGGAGCGATCCTTCGGCCACCTTTCGGAGAAGGCCCTCCACCATTGGGCGGGTGCGCTGAGGCTCAAACATTAGAGCGCCGCCGAAGAAGACGCTCGTGAGGGTGCGGCTCATCTCGCTCAGAGTGCTGACGTCCAGCCGGCTGTCATCGGGCCGTCCGGCGTTACCCACCTGTATCACGCGGCCGCGATAGCCGGTGGCCGCCACGCTCCCCGGCAGCGTCGTGCCCACGGAGTCGACGACGAGATCGACTCCGCGACCGCCGGAATGCTCTCGGGCACGGGCGACGAAGTCTTCGGTCTTGTAGTTGATGCCGTGGTCCAGCCCGAACTCTTTCAGCCGCTCCAACTTCTCGTCGCTCGAGGCCGTCGCCAGGACAGTGGCGCCCGCCCCCTTGGCCAGCTGGATGGCCGCCAACCCCACGCCGCCGGCGCCCGCCTGAATCAGTACCGTCTCCCCGGCCTTCAGCCTCCCGAACTCGAACAGACACTCGTGAGCAGTCCCGAACGGGATGGGTACGCAGGCGGCCGCCTGCAAGTCCATCCCAGCTGGGACGGGCCAGGTCTGCATCGCGGCCACCGCTACCTGGGACGCGTGCGATCCGAACGGCATGACGGCCACTACCGACTGATCTACGGTGCGGTCGGTCACGTTCGCGCCGGCTTGACGGATCACACCCGCGCACTGGTAGCCGACGATATGGGGGCGAGAGGGCATCTCGCCCCCGGCGCGGTTGAGGACATCGCCGCCCTCAATGCTTATCGCCTTCACGTCGATGACGACGCCTCCGGGCTGGCACACGGGGTCGGGCACGTCCTCATAGCGAAATACATCCGGGGCGCCGGTCTCATAGTAGACAGCTGCTTTCACGCTGAATCCCTTCCTAGCTGGGCTGCTCGATCTCCTCGATGTTGAGGGCCTCCAGCGTCCCCTTCTCCGCCTCCTCCGCCTCGCGCAAGGCGACGATCAGCTCGCGGTCCAGGCGGGCGCTCTCGCTGACGATGGAGTGCAGGCGATCCGAGTGGGAGATGCTGTCCTGAAAATTGCCGCAGCGGTACGCCCCCACCTGGGCGGCGAGTGCGGCGTCTGCCTCGGCGGCGCAGGTCAGCAAGCGAACGAGTAGTCCGTGGGCGATGCGCAGCTCCTTTGGCGGCTCGGCGGACTCAAGCCGGCCTCGCAGCCTGCCCAGCGCCGCGCCGCGGCTACGGGCCAGGAACTCTTCCAGAGACTCATCCTGCCGCCTGCCGCTATCTGCGGGTGGCTCGTCCGCACGGCCACCGTGGAGGGTAGCGTAGGCGTCCCGGAACAGCGGCCCGTAGTCAGAGAGGCTGGTCATGACGGCAGTATAACAGGCCGTCAGTGTGCCGCCACGGCGGGCAGCGCTGCAGCAAGGGCCGGGGCTAGACGTATACGCTGGTCTGGAGCCGTGCCTACCGGCAGGCAGGCGGGGCTGGTTAGGCCGCGGTCTCTTCTCTGAACATCACGAAGCCGGCCACAGCCAGGGCCCCGGCGGCGATTATGCCCAGGAAGAAGCCAATCCCCAGGTCGCTGGCATGGTTCAAGAACTTGATCAGCACGAACGCCAGGGTAGCCACGCCGGCGCCGAAGAATATCTTGGGCCAGCTGAATCCGCCCACGTTGTCCGGAATTTCCACCTCTGTCAGACTCTTCACAACGACCACACCCGCCATCGCCAGACCGATGAAGATGGCGAAGATGGACCAGATCGCCCCAGGCGCCTGCCACCCATTCGCACTGGCGCTGACAGATTCGCCGAGAAACTCGAAGCTGATGCTGTACCAGGGGAAGAACCCGACTATGAACAGGAGCGCGCCCGCTATGATGATGATCTTCTCCCCCACGCTCATCGCCTTGAATCTTTCGATCAATCTGTCCATCGGGACCTCCTAAGATGAACTAGTCGGATGACTCTCAGTCCGACATCATAGTTTGGTTGCGACTTGTAGGACGCTTGCGCTAAAGCAATAGTTACATCAATGCAGGCACGGGGAGTCCATCTCGGAGTTGCTGCACAGGATCAAGTCCTGGTAATGCCCGTGCTCGGCTAGCCGGCGTCTGCCGCCCCCGCCGTGTGGCCTCAGCCGGCAGCCGCTCTGCGAGGGCCTAGGTGACTATTGCGAAAACGACAGAGTAGATCACGACCTGAGCCAGCAAGCTGACCACAGCAGTGGCTATGGCTCTCCACGTATCGAAGTCCAGCGCCTGACGGATGGCGATGACCGTGGTGAACAACAGCCAGATGAAAACAGCCAACCCAACGATGATGCC
>CBDURB010000138.1:0-4861 GCA_965369585.1 uncultured bacterium | reverse complement strand
CTGCTCGACCGGCTCCGCTGCCGGAGCCTCGGCGCTCTCCTCAATCTCTGCCGTGATCACGACATTCTTGCCCACCAGCGCCGCCACCGCCTCCGCGACCTCCAGGGCACGGTCGAACCCCTCGTCTATCAGGTCCGGCGTGTTCGCCGCCAGCACCTGACCGATGGACAACTCCTTACCGCTGGTCTTAACCAGCACCACGTCCCAGGCTCGCAGGTCCAGGGGTGGCGGCGGGCCCTCCCCTTCCACCTCGCCCAGCTGCAGGTCACACACCTCCAACCGCTCGATCTTCCAGAACGGGACCAGCTCCGCCGTCCCGATCCCCAGCCCCAGCACGCCCTGCTGGAAAGCGACCGACTGTTTTCCGGCGTCCACCACCACATGGGCGCCGATCAGCGAGTAGACGAGCCCCATGCCGGAGAGCGGCCCCAGTATAAGGCCCGGAACCAGCATCGCCGCCAGCGCTACGGCTGAGAGCTGGCTGGCGAACAGCGCCACCGCCACAAACAGCGACAGGCTGATCGCCAGGCCAAGGAACTGCCCGATGATGGCGCCGCGCTCGGGCCGAACGTCGATCCGGCCCTCGCGCACGACGCAGACGCGCCGGTCCAGGGGGATGCGTCTGGTTGCGGTAGACATGATTGCGCATCCATTGTAAGACCGCTTTTGGACGGCCGTCCAACGGGTTTGACGGCGGAACGGGGCGGGCCTACAATTACGTCCGAGGTACCTCACAATGCGCAAAGACTTAGTCGATATTCTCGCCTGCCCGGTCTGCAAGAGCCCCCTGGAACTCACCGTTGAGGAGGAGGCTGGACAAGAAGTGGTCCGCGGTAAGCTCACCTGCAACCAGTGCTCTGAGGACTACCCAATCGAGGACCGCATCCCCAATCTGCTACCGCCGGAGATGCGAACCGCCTGATGGAAGGCTCCCAGCGCTTGGGCGCCATCATCATGCTCGCCACCATGTTCGAAATGGTGGTCTTCCTGTGGGCGGTTTCTCGCCGCAGCTACCTGGCGGTGGCGCTGCCGGTGACCCTCGTCCTCGGTTCCCTTAACGCCCTCGCTTTCTGGATCGGCTGGACGATGTTCACCGCCGCCGAGGAGGAAGAGGAGGAGCTGGAGGCCACCCTGGAAGAGGTCACCGAGACCTAGAGCCTCAGATCCTCCGCCGCCATCCCCTCCAGCCCAGCCCATCCCGCCTCAGCGATGCGCCGAACGCCCTCAGTACCGGCCGCCGCCAGCAGTTCGGCAATCGTCTTCCCCTTCACGGGGTGACGCGCGTCCGCCGCGATCTCCGCCAGCGGTACCAGCACGAACGGCCGCTCCGCCAGACGCGGGTGCGGGATCGTCAACCCCTCCTCGCCCACGATGCGGTCACCGCAGAGCAGGATGTCCAGGTCTATCGGCCGCGGCGCCCATCGCTCCTCGCCCGGCCGCCGGCCCAGCTCATGCTCCAGTCCTTGCAGAAAGCGGAACAGCGGCCTCGGCTCAAGCCCCGTCTCCCAGCGACAGGCGGCGTTGTAGAACGGCGGCTGCGCTGGGCCGCCCACAGGCTCCGTCTCGTACAGCGACGATACCGCCTCCACCCGTCCCCTGCGCCACAGCCCCCGCAGCGCCGCCCGCAGGTTCGCCTCCCTGTTCCCCAGATTGGAGCCGAGCCCCAGGTACACGATCGCCATCAGCCACCCTCCGCCGACATCACTCGCTCCGGCTCTGGATAGCGAACGTCAGCCTCCCCTTAGCGATAAGCTCATCGCCCCTACGGGCCTCCGCCTCCCCGAAAGCGATGCTCTTACCCAACCGCAGTACCCGCCCCTCCACCACGATCTTGTCACCGGGGCGGGCGCCGGCCAGGAAGCTCGCGTTCATCTCCACCGTCGCGTGAGGGCTGCGGCTCGCCTCCGGGCCGCGCAGGCTGCCTAAAGCGGCGCCCATGGCGGAGTCCATCATCGTCGTTATCACCCCGCCGTGCATCACACCGTTAGGATTCGTGTGATGCGGCTCCAGCACCAGGGAGAGGCGGGCGTAGCCCTCCCGCAGCTCCTCCATCTCTACGCCGATGTGGGCGCTGAACGGGCTCCGCCGCCGCTCGTCCGTCACGCCTTCGTCCCCTCAGCCTTCGTCCAGCCGCGCACCACGGCGTCCGCCATCCGCGCCACCCTCGTCATCTCCTTGACATCGTGAACACGGACGATATCCGCACCGTTGGCGATGGCGAGCGCCACCGTGGCCGCCGTCCCCTCCAGCCGCTCCTCCACCGGCAGGCCCAGGACGGCGCCTATGGTGGACTTCCGGGAGGTCCCCACCAGTAGCGGCCGCCCCAGGGCGCGAAGCTCGCCCAAGCGCCGCAGCATCTCCAGCGCCTGCTCCTCCGTCCAACCGAAGTTGAAGCCGGGGTCGACGATCACCCGCTCGTCCGGCAACCCCCGCTCGCGGGCGATGCGCAGGCTCTCCACCAGACCGGCGATGACGTCCCCGATAACGTCGTGGAATTCGCGCTCGCGCTGGTTGTGCATCGCCACCGCGGGCACCCCGAACTCCGCCGCCGCCGCCGCCGTCTCCGGCTCGCGGCGAAAGCCGTGGATATCGTTCACCAGGTGCGCGCCCGCCGCCAGCGCCGCGCGGGCGACCTCCGCCTTGTAGGTATCGATGCTCAGCGGGATGTCCACCTCCCGCACCAGCTTCTCGATGACCGGCACAGTACGCCGTATCTCCTCCTCGGCCGATATCGGCTCGAACCCCGGGCGGGTAGACTCACCGCCCACGTCGATGATGTCGGCGCCATCACGGCTCATGCCGACGGCCTGGTCCACCGCCGCCGCCACGTCGTAGGCCACCCCGTCGCCGGAGAAGGAGTCCGGCGTGACGTTCACGATGCCCATCACGTACGTACGGCCGCCCCAGACGAACTCCCGTCCGCCGATCGTCATTGGTTGTGGGCGTGTCGTCTCGATCATCGTTCGCTCCAAGCCTGGCAAGCGGAGCGCATTATATCGCGAATCGGCCTCAAGGGGGACTCCGAAGCCGCGAGCGATCCGGTGCCCACCTACCCCCAATCCGGTATACTGACTTATGCGGCTGTGCACATTTCTCGCTTCACTGCTTCTGTCGGCCGCGCCATAACCATGCTTTCCCAAACTATCCTAGACGCTATCGGCGATACACCCCTTGTGCGGCTGGGGCGCTCCAGCCCCAAGGCCGGCGTCAACATCTACGCCAAGCTGGAGGGGCAGAACCCCACCGGCTCCCTCAAGGACCGCATCGCTCTCTACATGATCAACGCCGCCGAAGAGAGCGGCGATCTGACGCCGGACAAGACGATCCTGGAGCCTACCAGCGGCAACACCGGCATCAGCCTGGCGATGGTGGCGCGCGTTAAGGGCTATCGCCTCCTCTGCGTGCTGCCGGACATCGTCACGCCGGAGCGAGAGCAGCTGCTGCGGGCGTTCGGCGCCGACGTGGTCTACGCCGACGGGGCCCGCAGCACCAACGACGCCATATTCAAGGCCCAGCGCATGGTAGCCGAAGAGCCAGACCTCTACTACATGCCCTATCAGTACGGCAACGAGGCCAACCCCCGCGCCCACTACGAGACTACCGGCCTCGAGATCCTGCGCGATCTTCCCCAGGTGAACGCCTTCGTGGCCGGGCTGGGCACCGGCGGCACCCTCACCGGCGTCGGCCGCCGCCTGAAGGAGAACAACCCGGACGTTAAGATCGTGGCGGCGGTACCCCATCCGGGCGACCTGGTGCAGGGTCTGCGCAGCCTGGAGGAGGGGTTCATCCCACCCATCCTCGACGAGTCAGTCCTGGATGGCCGCATCGTGGTGGACTCGCGCTCATCCTTCGCGGCGGTTAAGGAGCTGATGGAGAACGAAGGGATCTTCGCGGGCATATCGTCGGGCGCCGTCATGCGCACCGCCCAGCGTGTCGCCTCGCGGATGGACGGCGGCGACATCGTCGCCCTCCTGGCGGACGGCGGCTGGAAGTATCTCTCCACCAGCCTCTGGACAAAGGAGCATGATCAGCTTACGCCGGAGGTGGTGGAGGGGAAGGTCTGGTGGTAAGGGAAGCGGCGAGCCTGCGCCAGGGACAGCGATCCAGCATGAATGCCTATCAGCCTGGCCTCTATCACTTGCCCCGCGCACTACAGTGCGCGGCTTCCAGAAGGGGAGCCACCGACTGATGGGCCGCCTCATCGTCTACAGCCTCATCCTCGTCCTGGCCGTCTTCCTTCTCACCACCATGTTCGTCCTCAAACGCGGCGGCGACCCTTCCGCGGCGGTGATGCAGGTGTCCGTGCACGACCTCTCCGTGGCTCCCCGTGCCCACGCCCAGGAGCTCGTGACCACGCGCGGCGTCCTCCGCCTCGTCCAGGAGCCTACGGAGCACTTCCTAATCACCGCCGATGGCCTCGGCATTATCGTCCGCGGCTACGACATACGGGAACTGCGAAAGCTTGTCGAGCAGGAGGTGACGGTGACCGGGCGCTTCGGCTTCGACGCCGTCGACGGCACCTATATCGAGGCGGACAGCGTAACGCCGATACAGTAGGAGGCCGTATGCTGACCCTGCCCCAGGAGCTCATCGATGAGATGATCGCACACGCCCGCGAGGACGCGCCCAACGAGTGCTGCGGCATCATCGCCGGGCAGGACGGTCGCGCCGTCAAGCTGTTCCGGGCCGAGAACGCTGAGGCCAGCCCCTACCGCTACAGCGTCGACCCCCAGGACCTGTTCCGCATACACCGTGAGTGCGACCAGAACGGATGGGAGTTCCTGGTCATCTACCACTCACACACCGCCAGCGAGGCCTACCCCTCCGGCACGGACGTCCGGCTGGCGTTCTGGCCGGAGAC
>CBDURB010000137.1:0-4890 GCA_965369585.1 uncultured bacterium | reverse complement strand
CTCACGACCAGCGCGACTTCGAGTTCGCCCAGCATTTCCAGATCCCTGTCCACGTGGTCATCGCCCCGCCGGACTGGGACGGCCAGCCCCTGGAGCAGGCGCACGTGGAGCCCGGCGTCATGGTTAACTCAGACCGCTTCGACGGCCTGCCCAACGACGAAGGCAAAGAGGCCATTGCGGCTTATGTCGAGTCCGAGGGCTGGGGTAAGCGCACCGTATCCTACCGCATCCGCGACTGGCTCATCTCCCGCCAGCGCTACTGGGGCACCCCCATCCCCATCATCCACTGCCCCGAGTGCGGCGCCGTCCCCGTCCCAGAGGACCAGCTCCCCGTCCTCCTGCCCGAGGACGCCGAGTTCAAGCCCACCGGCGAGTCCCCCCTCGCCACCCACGAACGGTTTGTCCATGCTGATTGCCCCCGCTGCGGCGGCCCCGCACGCCGTGAGACCGATACCATGGACACCTTCATGGACTCCAACTGGTACTTCATCCGCTACCTGAGCCCCCACTACGACGCCGCGCCCGTCGACCCCGAGCGGGCGGAGAAGTGGCTGCCCGTGGACCAGTACACCGGCGGCGCTGAGCACGCCGTCATGCACCTCCTCTACGCTCGCTTCTTCTGGAAGGTCGCCCGCGACCTCGGCGTCGTCCAGGGAAACGAGCCGTTCCTCCGCCTGTTCAACCAGGGCCAGATCATGGGGCCGGACGGCCAGCGCATGTCCAAGTCCCGCGGCAACGTCGTCGCCCCCGACGAGTACGTCGCCCGCTACGGCGCCGACACCGTCCGCTGCTACCTGATGTTCATCGGCCCCTGGGACGAAGGTGGCCCCTTCGGCATCGAAGGCATCGCCGGCATCTGGCGCTGGCTCAACCGCGTCTGGGGCCTCGTGCTCAACGAGCCGAGCTTCGGCCAGGCGCCCGCCGAGGCCGCCCGCGACCTCCGCCGCCTTACCCACCAGACCATCCGCAAGGCGACCGCGGACATGGAGCGTTTCCGCTTCAACACCCTCCTCGCCGCCCTCATGCAGCTCACCAACGGCCTCCTCCGCCACCGCGACGCCGGCCCCGTCGACCGCGATGCCTGGATCGAGGGCGTCCAATCGCTGCTGCTGATGCTGGCGCCCGTGGCCCCCCACGTCAGCGAGGAGCTGTGGGCCCGCAGCGACCGCCCCTACAGCGTCCACACCCAGGCCTGGCCCGCCTGGGAGGACGACCTCGCCCGCGAGGATGAGATCACCCTCGTTGTTCAGGTCAACGGCAAGCTCCGCGACCGCATACAGGCGCCGGCCGACATCGATGAGAAGCGCGCCACGGAGGCGGCGCTGGCCAGCGAGCGAGTCCAGCAGTTCACCAAGGGGAAGCAGGTGGCGAAAATCATCTACGTCCCCGGCAAGCTGGTGAACGTAGTGGTGCGCTAGGCGCGGTAGCGGCTAGCTCTAGCTCGCCACCTGCCACGCCCCGTGCTAGAATCAGCCTGCCAAGAACAGACGTATCCCTATCTGATACAGACAAACCCCATGCCCACCACATCCGAGTCCCGCATCATCGCCGCGCCGGTGCGCGAGGTCTGGGCCGCCATCACAGACCTGGAGGCCGCCCATCGCTGGAACGGGGCCTGGCAGCGCGTCGAGTACCTCTCCTCCCAGCGCGAGGGCGCGGACACCCCCTTCCGCGCCCACACGGAGGACGGCCTGGCGCACGACTTCCAGATCAGCGAGTGGGCTCCGATGGAGTACATCTCCTTCGCCCCCGTCCGGAACGAGGACGAGGACAAGGAGAAACGCTACATGCTCACCCTGGAGGCGCAGGCCTTCCACCTCCGCCCCGCCAACGACGGCCACACGGACGTGACCCTGTTCGCCACCGTCGCCAGCCACGGCCTCCGCGGCTGGTTCGCCGCCCGTTTCGTCTGGCCCTCCTACCAGCGTCAGGGGCTTCGCAGCGCCCTCGACGCCCTCCAGGCCCTCTTCGAACCCCAGCCAGACGAGGACGAGCAGACCCACGCTGACTTATGACCCGGCTTCGCCTCCTCCCCTTCCTCGCCTTCGCCATCGCGCTGGCCCTCATCACTCTATCCCTCTCGCCCCATCCCTCCCAGGCCAATCAGCCTCTCATCATCACCTCAGACATCTCCTACGACATTCGCCCCGATTCCGGCCCTGTTCACGTCTCCTGGCAGGTAAGCGTAAATAACAACGACCCTGAGACCGTGGAACGGGAGTCCGGCACCATCTTCTTCTACGACTCCCTCACCCTCCCCATCCTCCGCGGTTCCTCCAACCTCAGCGCCCGCTCCGGCCCCACCACTCTACCCATCTCCCTAGACCCTTCCGGCGATGGTCCCCTTGTTACCGCCACCATCTCCTTCGACCGTAGGCTATTCTTCAACGATACCTACTCCTTCTCTCTAGACTACGATCTAACCTCCGCCCGCGAGGACTCCCTCCTGATCACCCCCTTCTATGTCTTCCTTCCCGTCATCTCCTTCGGCGACCAGTCAACCGTTTCCATCCTCACCCCCGCGGACTCAGCCTGGGAAGTCAGCCTGGAGCCCGTGGACTGCGCCGGCTCGGACCACGTCTTCACCTGCCGGTCATCCTCCGCTGACCAGTTCCAGCTGGCCGCCTTCGCCGAAGTCAGCCGCCCCGACGCCGCAATCACCACCCCCATATCAACCCCATTGGAAGGCGTAGACGTCACCCTCACCTACTTCCCCGGTGAAGAGGCCTGGGCCCAGCACATCCAGGACCTCGTCACCGCCGGCCTTCCAGTCATAGCGGACCTCTACGGCTTTCCCCACCCGGGCCCGCCGGCCATCAATATCGCCGAGCGCGGCCGCCAGATAATCCTAGGCTACGAAGGGCTCACCTCCTGTGACCTCGCCTCCTGCGACATCGACATCTCCCCCATCGCCGACGACGCCACCGCCCTCCACGAGCTGGCCCACCTCTGGTCCGACATCTACGACAACCGCTGGCTCGCCGAGGGCTTCGCCAATCTCATCGCTCTCAAAGCCGCTCAGCATCTCGGCCCCAGCCTCATTCAGGGCAGTACCGACCCGCCGGTGCAGTCCACCCTTGACCTCCGCCTGGACGAGTGGGGCGATGTCACCTACCTCATCGCCGCCACACCTGATCAGAAGGCCATTGAGGAAGCCGGCTACGATAGATCGTTCCGTTTCCTGACCCTGCTGGCAGACACCGTCGGCCTGGACAACCTTCAGCAGGCCAACGTTGACCTGGCCGCGGACGCTGTACCGGCCGGCAGTCGCCGCTTCCTGGACGCCTTGGAAGACGCCTCCGGCCAAGAGCTAGGCCACCTCTTCCTCGAATGGGTCTTCCCGGACTCCTTCGCTCCCGTCCTGGAGCAACGCCGCCTGGCCCGCGACCGCTTAGCCTCCCTCACCAACGCCGCGCAGGCCGAGGCGCTGGAACCCGGCCCGCTTGAGGTCATCCAGGCTGACGTCACCGCCTGGCGCTTCGACGACGCCCTCGCCGCCCTGGACGATGTCGAAGCCGACCTCCAGCTATACATCGGGCTAAAGGGGCAACTGGCCTCCCTGCGAGAAGCCGTCCAGACCGCCGGCCTCCCCTTCCCCCGCACCATTGACACAGCCGTCACCGCCTGGCAATTCAGCAGTCTGGAGCAGACCCTCAACGACGCCGAGACTTCCCTCACCGCCTACCTCCGCGCCCGCGATAAAGTGGGCCAACCCCGCAACCTCTGGCAGCGCCTCGGCCTCTGGGGTAGCGACCCTGAAACCTCCCTTAGCAGCGCCCGCATCGCCTTTGCCGCCGGCGACTTCACGGACGCCACGGCCGACAGTGAAGAAGCCTACGACTTGATTGAGGACGCCGGCGCCGCCGCCCTCATCCGCCTCCTCATCCTCCTCGCCGTCCTTGCCGCCCTGGCCACCGCAGTCGCCATCGCCATCTGGTTCCGACGCGGCCGCCGGGGCTTCCCCTAGCTGGTAGGCCGCTCCGCCGCCCGCTTCTCCAGCGTGTCCACCCCCCGCTGCACCGTGGCGATGAACTCGTTCAGTTCACCCTCCAGCTTCTTCAACGTCTGCAGCGCGTAAACGTCCGCCTCCCGCATCTGCTCCCGCGCCGTTTCCTGCGCATCATCCAGGCGCGCCGCCGCCTGCGCCTCCGCCTCCCGCGATAGCTCCAGAATACGCTCCTGCGCCTGGGCCAGTATCTGGCGCGACCTCTCCTCCGCCGTCTTCACTACCTCCGTCTCCTTCAACCGCTCCTCCACCTCCTCCTTCGCCCGCGTGATGACCCGCGAGGCCTCCGCCGTAGCGTCCGCCAGCACCTCATCCCGCTTCTCCATCACCTCACGAGCGTCGTACACCTCCTTCGGCACCGACACTCGCATGCGGTCGATCAGGTCCAGCAGACGCTGCCGCGGCATGACCAGGCCGCCGCCCACCGGCAGCTTGCGCGCCTCACCCACAATCTCCTCAAGACGGTCTATGTGGTGCAGAATGTCCACAGCGGGCCTCCTCTAGGTCTTCCCGCCGAATTTCTCCCCCAACGCCTTCGCCACCGCGGCCGGCACCAGCTCCGCGACGTCGTACCCCATGCCGGCCACCTCTCGGATCCGGTGGCCGCTCACGAACAGGTGCTCCAGGCTGGCCATCAGGTAGACCGAATCGATCTCCGGCGCCATCTTGCTGTTCATCAGCGCCATATCGAACTCCGCCTCAAAGTCGGTCACCGCCCGGATGCCGCGCACCAGCGCTTTCGCCCGCTCCTTGCGCGCGAAGTCCACTATCAGGCCGGAGAACGACTTCACCTCCGCATGCTCAATGTGCTCTATCGCCCCCGCGAACAGCTTCACCCGCTCCTCAGTGCTGAACAGACAACCCTCCGGCGGCAGATCGTACAC
>CBDURB010000136.1:0-4912 GCA_965369585.1 uncultured bacterium | reverse complement strand
GACGGCGGCCTGTTCAAGGCGCGGCTACTGGACGAGAAGCTGGGGTACGTGGGGGAGGTGGCGGAGGTCGATGCGCGTTTGCTGCTAGACCTGATGGAGGCCGGGTTGGTGCCGGTGGTGGCGCCCATCGCCGTCGAATGGCGGGGCGAGGCGCCGACGAAACAGCTACTGAACATCAACGCCGATACCGCCGCGGGGGCGGTGGCTGTGGCGCTGGCCGCCCGACGGCTGGTCTTTCTCACGGACGTCCCCGGCATCCGCGGCGAGGACGGTGAGACGGTCACGGCGCTCTCGTCGGCCCAGGCGGGCGTTCTGACTGAGGCCGGCGTTATTGAAGGGGGTATGATCCCAAAGGTGGAGGCCTGTCTCAAAGCGTCGGCGGCGGGCTGTCGCAGCGTCATCGCCGACGGTCGCAAGACGGGCGCACTGCTGGAGGCTATCGAGGACCGGACGGGCACAGTGGTAGGATGATCGGAGGAGTATGAGCGAGAACTGGGCCGAGCTGGAGAGCAGGTATTTCTTCCCCGTTGGCAAGCGGCTGCCCGTGACGCTGGTGAAGGGACAGGGCAGCCGCGTCTGGGACGAGGACGGCCGCGAGTATCTGGACTGTGTGGCGGGGATAGCGGCGGTGAGCCTGGGGCACTGCCACCCGGAGGTGGTGAAGGCTGTGCAGGAGCAGGCCGCGTCCCTGATGCACGTGTCCAACTACTTCTACACGCAGCCCCAGATCAGGCTGGCGCAGCTCCTGTGTGAGCACACCGGACTGGACAAGGTGTTCTTCTGCAACAGCGGCGCGGAAGCCGTTGAGGGGTGCATCAAGCTGGCTCGTAAGTGGGGGAAGGAGAAGCGCGATGGCGCCTTCGAGATAATCGTCGCCGAGGGCGCTTTCCACGGGCGCACCCTGGCCACGGTCACCGCCACCGCCACCGAGAAGTACCGCGCGCCGTTCACGCCGCTGGTGGAGGGGTTCGTGCGGGTGCCGTTCAACGACGTGGAGGCGATCAAGAAGGCGACGACAGGCAAGACGGCCGCCGTTCTCCTGGAGCCGATCCAGGGCGAGGGCGGCGTCATCATCCCTGATGACGATTACCTCCCGCAGGTACGGGCCTGGTGCGACGAGGCAGGCATCTTGCTGATGGCGGACGAGGTGCAGGTTGGCGTGGGCCGCGCCGGTGCGCTGTTCGCGCACCAGCTCTATGGCATCGAGGTGGACGTGATGGCGGTGGCGAAGGGGCTGGGCGGCGGCTTCCCCATCGGCGCCTTCCTGGCCAAGGACCACTGTGCGGTGCTGGGGCTGGGTGAGCACGGCACCACGTTCGGGGGGAACCCCCTGGCCGCGCACGTCGGCTATACAGTGCTCAAGCACATCATCGAGAACGATCTCTCGGCCCAGGTGGCGAAGAAGGGGGAGCACCTGGAGCGGCGTCTACACTCGCTGGCCGACCGCCACCCGATGGTGAAGGAGGTTCGCGGCAAGGGGCTGCTCTGGGCTATCGAGCTGGACCGCGCGGTGGCGGAGGAGGCGGTACGGTTATGCCTGGATGAGGGGCTCCTGGGCAACAACGTGAAGCCCACAGCCCTGCGGCTGATGCCGCCGCTGACGATTACGGAGGAGGAGCTGGACCGGGCGGTGGAGATCGTGGACCGGGTGCTGGGCCGCATCGAGTCCGGTACGCCGAAATGAGGGTGGGGGATGGCTGAGAAGATAGTGCTCGCCTACTCCGGTGGCCTGGACACCTCCGTGGCCGTGCACTGGCTCAAACAGGAGGGCGGCTACGATGTCATCGCCCTCACCGTCGACGTGGGGATGCAGCGACAGCGGGAGGAAGTGCAGTCGCGGGCGTTGACGGCTGGCGCGACGAAGCTCATCTGGCGGGACGCCCAGGAGACGTTCGTGCGCCACTTCGTCTTCCCGGCGCTGGCGGCCGGGGCTCTCTATCAGGGACAGTACCCGCTGGCCACAGCCCTATCGCGTCCGCTCATCGCTCGCGAGCTGGCGGAGGCGGCGCGCGTTGAGGGGGCGACGGCTATCGGGCACGGCTGCACCGGAAAGGGGAACGACCAGGTGCGCTTGGAGGTATCGGTGCAGGCGCTGGCGCCGGAGTTGCGCATCGTGGCGCCGGTGCGGGACTGGGAGATGGACCGCGAGGCGGAGATCGCCTACGCGCAGGAGCACTCGATACCGGTGCCCGTGACCCACGAAAGCCCCTACTCTGTTGACGAGAACATGTGGGGCCGCAGCATAGAGTGCGGGGTGTTGGAGGACCCCTGGCAGGAGCCGCCGGAGGAGGTCTACGAGTGGACAGTGGCGCCGTCGGAGGCGCCGGACGCTCCGGCCTACGTGGAGATCGGCTTCGAGAAGGGTCTGCCGGTGTCGCTGGACGGCCGCGAGACGGACCCGGTGTCGCTGGTGCTGCGGCTGAACGAGATAGCGGGAGAGAACGGCGTTGGCCGGGTGGACATGGTGGAGGACCGGCTGGTGGGCATCAAATCGCGGGAGATATACGAGGCGCCGGCGGCGGTGACGCTGCTGGCCGCGCACGAGGCGCTGGAGGCGCTGACCCTATCGAAGGACCAGCGCCGGCTGAAGGCGCGTATCGCGCAGGAGTACGCGGAGCTGATCTACAACGGCCTCTGGTTCACGGCGCATCATCAGGACCTGGCGGCCTACGTGCAGTCCACGCAGCGGCAGGTCACGGGCGCGGTACGGCTGAAGCTGCACAAAGGCATGGCCACGATAGTGGGGCGGAAGTCGCCGAAGAGCCTGTACGACTACTCGCTTGCGACGTACGAGAGCGCGGACCAGTTCGATAGGTCGGCGGCGCCGGGGTTCATCCACATCTGGGGGCTGCCGGTGCGCGTTCAGGCGCAGGCGCAGAAGGGCGAGGAACCTCTCTAGCCGATACCCTCGCACCGCCGCCGTCTGTTAAAATTAAGGTATCCCCGCAAGAATCGTCATGGCCAAATACGATCCGCTGGCGAAGTATTTGGAGGATTTCGCTCGCACGGAGGGAACTGCTGTCCTGTCGTTCACGCAGATCGAAGGTTTGATGGGGAAGGCGCTGCCGATGTCGGCCCGCAGGCACCGCTTTAGCGGGGCGTCATGACGCCCCGCATCACCGCTGTCCTGTTCGACCTGGGTGACACGCTGTGGCACTTCCCCAGCATGCCGCCGGTGCAGGTGATCCGCAACGAGACGGTGGGGCGCCTGTCGCGGCTGCTGAAGAGCTGGGGCGAGGAGGTCACGGACGAGCGGTTTTACCTGGGCCGCGATATCCGCGTGGCGGTGGAGGAGGAGACCTCGCGCGCTTTCCACGGCGATAGCCTGGATCCCGGCTATCCGGAGATGTGCCGGAGAGTGGCCGCGCGCAACGGCCTTTCGCTCACGCTGGAGCAGGGCGAGGAGCTGTGGGAGGCGTGGAACCTGGGCGGCCAATTCCTGGGTCGCACGCTGTTTCCAGGGGCGCTGGAGACGCTGCGCTGGCTCAAGGAGCGCGGCTTCCGGCTGGGCTCCGTGACCAATCGCGGCTACGGAGGTCCCCGCTTCCATCAGGAGATGCGGGACCTGGGCCTGGCGGAGCTGTTTGAGGTGGTGGCGCTCTCCTGCGATATCGGTTTCATGAAGCCGCACCCACGCATCTTCGAGTACACTCTGGATGCGATGCAGCTGACGCCGCAGGAGACGGCGATGGTGGGCGATAGCATGCACGCCGATGTGGGGGGCGCCAGGGCGCTGGGGATGACGGCGATCTGGTGCCGGCCACCCCTGGACGAACCAGTGGAGGCCTCGACGGACCCGCCGGAGGTTGAGGGCAGCGTGCGCCCGGACTACAGCATCGGCACTATCAGCGAGATTCGCGGCCTGCCGCCTTTCGCGGACGGCGGCCCGAAATGAACCGGCTCTCCCTCTGGGCGGGCCTGGCCGCGCTTGCCTTTGCGGCCATCGTCTACGCGGCTTGCTCCAGCGCGTCGTCGCAGGAGCCGACAGCGACGCCGACGCCGTTGGGCGCGGACGCTCTCCTGACGCCGACCCAGCAGACGGTGCGCGGGGTGGCCGTACGCATCTTGGGCGTAGATCCTGAGCCGGAGGCGCAGGTGGTCTACATTGGCCCTATCGATGTGGCCGCGGTGGCGCTGACGTTCGACACCGGCGTCGGGGCCGGGAGTGTGCCGGAGATACTGGACATCCTCAAAGAGCATGGCAAGCCGGCCACCTTCGGCATCACCGGGGAATGGGCTGTGACCAACCCGGATCTCCTGAAACGGATTGTCGAGGAAGGGCACGCAATCATTAACCACTCCTGGGGCCATGCTTCCTTCACCGGTGAGGACACCGGGACGCCGCCGCTTACCCTCGACCAGATGCGCGACGAGCTGCGGCGGACGGAAGAGAAGATCCAGGAGATCGCGGAGGTCAGCACCAAGCCCTACTTTCGGCCCCCCTACGGCGACTTCGACCAGCTCGTCAACCAGGCGCTGCGGGCGGAGGGATACGAGTACAACGTGCTCTGGACGCTGGACAGTCTGGGGTGGGAGGGACGCTCCGCCGAATTTATTGCCGCCGTCGTACTGCGCAACGCCTTCAAAGGGTCCATCTTTCTATTTCACACAGACAACTCGCGGGACGTTGCTGCGCTGGAGGAGATAATCGAGGGCTTCAACGAGCGCGGCTTGCAGATGGTGACTATACCGCAGCTGCTGGAGGAGGAGGCGCTGCCGTCCCCGACCCCTACCCCCGAACCCACGTCAGCGCCGGCACAAATCCCAATCCCCACTCCGACGCCGACACCTATCGATGCTCCTCCGTTGGCTCCCGCACCAACACCGGCCCCAACGCCCGCGCCTACGCCAACAGCCAGTCCGACGCCAACGCCTACTCCAACGCCTACGCCTAGTCCGACAGCTACACCGG
>CBDURB010000135.1:0-4988 GCA_965369585.1 uncultured bacterium | reverse complement strand
TGGGCTGTCCATAAGCTGGAAGACGCCCTACCGCTGCTCACGGAGCTGATGGGCATGCGCGAGACCGGGCGCTGGGAGAATGAGGAGCAGGGCTTTCGCGGCATCTCCCTGGAGCTGCCCGGCGGCACCTCCCACTTCGAGCTGCTTGAGCCCCTGGGCGAGGACAGCTACCTTCACCGGTTCCTTGCGGAGCGGGGGCCCGGCCTCCACCACGTCACCTTCGAGGTTTCGGATATCGATTCGGCCGCCCAGGCAGTCCGCGATTACGGCATGGAGCCGTTCCGCGGCGTCCAGCGCGGCCACGGCTGGGCGGAGACCTACATCCACCCCAAGGACTCTGGTGGCGTTCTCTTCCAGTTCTACATCGACGAGGAAGACCACCACCACGAGTCGGAGCCGCCCAAGTAGCGGATGGCCCGCCTCGTCCAGCCCGTGGAGGGCGAGCTAAAGCTCAACGGCCTCCGCATCAACTACTTCGAGTGGAAGGGCCGAGGCCGGCGGCCGCTCGTCCTGATGCACGGCCTGCGCGACTACGCTTACTACTGGCAGGACTGCGCCAACCGTCTGCTGGACGACTTCCACGTCTACACCTTCGACCAGCGTGGCCACGGTGAGAGCGAACGCGCCCCCGGCGGCTATCTGGTGTGGGCCCTGGCCGCAGACCTCGCCGCCTTCGCAGACGCCGTGGGCCTGGAGCGATTCGACCTCGCCGGCCTCTCCCTGGGCTCGCGCTGCTCCATGGCCTATGCCCGTGATAACTGGCAGCGGCTGGGCCATCTGGTGCTGATGGACATGGGGCCGCAGATGGCCAAGGTGGGCGCCCGCGGCCTCAAGGCTGACATGACCGCGAAGGCGGACGTTCCGCCCAGCTCCTTCGCCCACGAGGACGCCCTGGCGTTCTTCGGACGCCAGTGGCCCAGCTTGGACAAGCCGTCTCTGCAACGGCTGGTCCAGAACGCCCTCGTCCAGGGCGAGGATGGACTCTACTCGTACCGCTACGACCGCCGCCTGGCCGATATCACCACCAAGGCGGCGATACCGGAGATCAACTACCTCTGGGACTCCCTGACCCGCATCCAGTGCCCTACCATGGTGATGCGAGGCGAGCACAGCCCCATCCTGGACGACGAGATATCGGCTCGCATGGTGGAGAGCCTACCGGACGGCAGGCTCTACGTATTCGAGGACACCGGCCACTCCCTGCCGCGCCTGCGGCCGGAGAAGTTCGCCGACGTCCTTCGAGGCTTCCTTCTCGATCAGCCGCTCTGAGGAGGGCTGGCTCGCTTAGCCCAGCAAGTACCTCAGCGCAGGCATCTTCTTCACCGTCTCGGTTTGCTCAAGGTAGGAGTCGATACCGACGATGCGGCCGGCGCCCAGCGCTCCCAGCAGGGCGAAAATGCCGATGTAAATGAAGTGATCGTCTATGAACGGATTGTGCTCCGGCCATAGTACTGCCAGGTAGAACATTAGCATCTGAAGTGCGCCGAAAAACGCGCCCACCCGTGTGAACAACCCCAGGATCAACGAGAAGCCGATCAGGATTTGGCCCCAGATCACCAGCGGGTCAATAACATCCAGCGCGGTCTGGCTGGTGCCCATGTCCACGAATATATCCTTCAGGGGGCCCTTGCTGGCGTTGGCAAGGAAGCCGCCGGCGGAGAAGTCCGTGATCAGCTTATCGAACCCCGACCAAATGAGGAAAAACCCCATGACTAACCGGCCGGCAAGCGTTAAGAGCGGTAGAACTGCATCAGCGTGGGTGAACTCGAACGTCCGCCCGAACGCGGTGACGGTGTAAGTGGTCTCTTTCATTGCGGCCCGCCTCCTGACTGTGTCGGCACTCGCCGATCAGAACACTATCCGCCATCGCGGAGGGTAAGTCAAGGCAGTTCCTCGGAGGCGCGGATGACGCTGTCGGCCTCTGTTATTGTGAGAGCTGGTCGGCTGCCGCCCCGCTCAGCGGCGCGGCCTGATCAACTCCAGCTCCGCCTCCTCGCCCAGGACGATGAGAGTGTCTCCCACCCCCAGAGGCGTATCGCCGCGGGGGCCCACCTGGATCGCCCCAGTGGCCTGCTGGACCCCCAGCACCACCGCCTCACGACAGGACCGCATCACGTCTTCAATCGTCCGGCCGCCCAGTCCGGACCCCGCGGAGATCTCGATCTCCGCCAGGACCTGCTCCTCGTGGCCGCCCTTGGCCAGCGTATCGATGAAATCCACCATCAGCGGCTGTAGCACCGACCGCGCCATCCGGCGTCCGGCGATCGCGTAGGGCGAGATCGTCCGGTCCGCGCCCGCCCTCCGCATTCGCGGCTCGCTCTCCGACTGCGCGGCGCGGGAGACCACGTACAGGTCGGGCCGCAGCGCCTTCGCCGTGAGGACGATGAACGTGTTGCCGGCGTCGGAGTCGGCGGCGGCGAGCAGCCCGCGCGCCCGCTCTATCCCAGCCTCCCGCAGCACGGCGTCGCTGGTGGCGTCTCCCTCCATCATCAGGTGCCCGCTGGCCTGGCCTCGGGCGATCATCTCCCGGTTGGACTCCACGACGACGAAGGGGACGTCGCGGGCGCTGAACTCCCGCGCGATCTCCCTGCCCACGCGGCCGAAGCCGCACAGGATGTAATGGTCCCGCAGCGCCTCTATGCGACCTTTCATTCTTCTCACCCCCAGCAGTCTGGCCAGCTCGCCCTCCAGCAGGAACTGGAACAGGGCGATCATGGCATAGAATATGGCGCCCACCCCGGATATCGCCAGCGCCATCGTGAAGATCCGCCCGCCGCTGCTAAGCGGTTGCACCTCCTCGAAGCCGATGGTCGTCAGGGTGATGACCGCCATGTACAGGGCGTCCAGGAAGCCCCACCCCTCAATGGTCATGTAGCCGGCGGTGCCGGCCAGGGGCAGCAGGACGAGCGCCGCCGCGGCCGCTACGAGGCTTCGGGGAAGAGTCGAGATGACCGCGCGGACCCGGGAGTCCATGGAGGGGTTACGCGGGCTGATCGCCCGCTTGGTTCCTCGCCGGCCTGATCGCCTCCAACTCCGCCTCGTCGCCCAGCACGATGAGCCTGTCCCCGACGGCTAGCTGACTGTTGCCGCCGGGTCCCACCTGGATCGCTCCTGTGGCCCGCTGCACCGCCAGAACCACCGCCCCGCGGCAGGCCTGCATCACGTCCTCTATCGTCCGGCTGCCCAGGCCGGATTCCTCGGAGATCTCGATCTCGGCCAGGATCTGCTCCTCGTGGCGACCGCTGGCCAGCGCGTCGATGAACTCCACCATCAGCGGCTGCAACGCCGACAACGCCATTCGGCGCCCGGCGATGGCGTAGGGCGAGATCGTCCGGTCTGCCCCCGCCCGCCGCATCCGCGGCTCGCTCTCCGACCGCGCGGCGCGGGAGACCACGTACAGGTCGGGCCGCAGCGCCTTCGCCGTGAGGACGATGAACGTGTTGCCGGCGTCCGAGTCGGAGGCGGCATGCAGCCCGCGGGCGCGCTCAATGCCGGCCTCCCTCAGCACCGCATCGCTGGTGGCGTCTCCCTCCAGCAGCAGGTGGCCGCCGGCCTGCGCGCGGCCAATCGCCTCCTGGTTGGACTCCACGATGATGAAGGGGACGCCGCGGGCGCTGAGCTCCCGCGCTATCTCCTCGCCCACGCGGCCGAAGCCGCAGAGGATGTAGTGGTCCCTTAGGGCCTCAATCTTCGACTTCATTCGACGCGCCCCCAGTATACTCTCCAGTTCCCCCTCCACTGCAATCTGCATCACGGCCGTAAGGACGTATAGGATGACGATGACGCCCAAGATGATGATAACGATGGTGAATGCCCGGCCTGCGCTCCCCAAGGGGTTGATCTCCCCGAACCCGGCCGTAGTCGCCGCCGTGACGGTCTGATAGAGGGCATCGAGGAAGCTGAAGCCCTCGATAGCCATGTATCCGGCGACCCCTACCGACCAAAGGATTAGGGCAGAGATACAGCCAATGGCTAACCTCTGCCAGGGAGTGAAAATCCTCACTTCAGGCGGGCTATGCGGCCTGGCCGCCCAGGCGCTTGCGCTTCTGGGACACGTAGTCAACCAGGAGGTACTGTCCCAGATTCTCCGGCGTGGTGTAGAACACCCGGCCCTTGTTCATCCTGGCGATCTGGTTCACGAACTCTTTCAGGTAATAGTTACGGTCCAGCATGAACGTGTTGATCACGATCCCCTTCTGAGTGCACCGTCGTACCTCTTTCAGCGTCTCGCGGATCGTGATGGGGCTCGGCGGATAAGCGAAGTAGGAGCGGCCGTGCTCCAGGTGCGCAGTAGGCTCCCCGTCCGAGATCATAATGATCTGTCGTGTTCCCACCTTGTGCCGGGCCAGCAGCTTCTGGGCGATCATGAAGGCGTGATGCATGTTCGTCCCCAGCACGGACTCGTCCCAGCGCACGTAGGGCAGCTCATCGGGACGGAGCTCCCGCGCGTAGGCGGAGAAGCCTAGGATGTACAGGGAGTCCTTGGGGAATTGGGTGCGGATCAGGTTCTGCAGCGCCAGCGCCACCCTCTTGGCGGCCTGGAAGCTGCCCCGTAGCGCCATGGACCATGACAGGTCCAGCATCATTACCGTCGTCGTGGTGGTGAGCGTCTCGGAGCGGAACACCTCGAAGTCGTCCTTGTTCAGACGCACCGGCACCTGAGGCCCCTCGCGTAGGACCGCGTTCATGATCGTCTCGCCCAGGTTGAGGTGGAACGGGTCCCCAAACTCGTACCGTTTCGTCTCGTCCGCCCGCTCGCCGCCGGTTCCGCGCTCTGGCAGCGCGTGTTTGCCGAAGCTGGACTTCTTCAGCTGGGTGTATATCTCACCCAGCGCTTTCTCCCCTATCTTGCGCACACCCTTGGGCGTCAGCTCCCAGGCCTTCCCTTTGCGGCGGATGTAGCCCGCCTCTTCAAGTATCTCCAGGAACTCCTTTAGCTGCTTTAGGGTCTCAGCCGCCTCTTCACCCAGCAGCTCCCGCAGCTTCTC
>CBDURB010000134.1:0-5010 GCA_965369585.1 uncultured bacterium | reverse complement strand
CATCGATGCCTACGCGGGCGTCCACGATCGCTTCCGTGGGGGTGACGAGTTGTACCGGTCGCTCGCGAGCGTCGAACTCATCCTCGATCTCCCCGACGATCTCCTCGATCAGGTCCTCGGTTGTGACCAAGCCGGCGGTGCCTCCGTATTCGTCCACCACGATGGCGATGGACATTCGCTGCTGGCGCATCTCGGCCAGCAGCTCGTCTATCTTCTTCGTTTCGGGGACGAAATGGGCTGGCCGCGCCAGCTCACGGATGTTGACCGGACATGTGCCTCTGGCCAGGTGGCGAAGCACCTCTTTGGCGTACACCACCCCAACCACGTTATCGACCGTGTCCTCATACGCGGGGAGGCGGCTGTATCCCTTCTCCACCATCATCTGGGCGACCTCGCTGAACCCGTCTTCCACATCCACAGCCACCATGTCGATGCGGGGCACCATGACTTCGCGCACGGTGGTCTGTTCCATCTCCATGATGCCGCGGATCATCTGCCTCTCCGACTCATCGATGCCGGTTTCCGCCTCCTCTATCTCCATTAGACGGACCAGTTCCTCCGCCTCCGATGCCGCCTCAGGGTGTCGCTTGCGCCACCAGTTGAGGACCGTCGCTACCGGCAGGTCCAGCAGGCGGGCCGGCCACCCGAACAGCAGCCGTGAGGTTTCCACGAACGGCCTGAGAATGCGCTGCCAGCGCTCCGGGTTCTGCGAGACAAGCAGCCGGGGTAGCGCCTGTAGCAGCATAAGAGCGGCTAGTGTCCCGAAGGCGGCGATGGCCACGGCGCTCCAGCTATTCCCTGTCTCCTCCAGGACCAGCGCCACCGTAATGGCCGTGATCCCTATCAGGGCCAGGTTACGGGCCAGGGCCAGCGCTGAAAGGGTTGCCTGCCGCTCCTGAGTAAACCGCCGCAGCGCCTCCATGCGCGACGTCGGCGGCTCGCCGAGCGCGCGCTCTCGTACGCCTGCGATGACACCCGCCTCAGCGGCGACCACAAACATGAAGACGATGACCGCCAGGACCAGGAGGAACACTCCGGCCCAGCTAGCGCTATCCACGCTGCTTCCGCACCTGCCTTCTGGTCTGCCCGCTCAGGGAGCGCGCAGGCACTCCCGCCACCGTGGCGCCATCGGGAACGTCCTCAGTGACCACAGCGCCCGCGCCGGTCTTCGCGTCTTCGCCCAATCGCACCGGTGCCACCAGCATAGTGTCGCTGCCGACGAAGGCGCGGTCCCCGATAACGGTCACGTTCTTCTTCTCACCGTCATAGTTACAGGTCACTGTGCCGGCGCCGATGTTGACTTCTTCGCCCACCTCGGCGTCGCCCACGTAGCTGAAGTGTCCTACCTTCGTGCCCCGCCCGAGACGTGAGGCCTTCACTTCGACGAAGTTGCCGACGTGCACGCCTGTCTCCAGGTGGCTGCCCGGCCGCAGGTGGCTGAACGGGCCCACCTCTACGCCGGACTCCAGCACGGCCTCCTCCAGCATGGACGCCACCACCGAGCATTCGTCGCCGATGCGCGAGTCCGTGATGACGGTGTTGGGGCCGAGGGTGCAGCGGGCGCCGATAACGCTACGCCCGCTGATAGTGGTGTTCGGCTTGATCTCGGTGCCGGCGTCAATCTCTACCCCCGCCTCTACGTACGTTGTCGCAGGGTCGGTGATGATGACGCCGTTCTCAATCAGCCGTGCGCAGGCGAGCAGCCGCTCGTGCGCCTGGGCTTGCAGCGCCGCCAGCGTATCGGGCCGAACGTCGGCCGACCTGTCGGCCCCGGTTGTCGTCTCGGCCACGCCTATAGTCTCCTACCGACCCGACCTATCGGGGCCGGACGTCCGCGGTTCAACTTCAACCTAATCCACCAGAGGAGTGATAAACTCACCGTTCGTACGGTGAGACGCAGAAATGCCGCCGCCTGTTGGCGATAAGGGGAAAAGAATCGAAAAGAGGGGAGAGGCGCTTGTTATGTGGGGGTTCGTCGCTAGTCAAGTATTGATCAGCCCGTTTCTCGATGGCTATTGCGTGAATCAATCCTATCACAAGCGCATACGCTGTCAAGCGGCGAACGGTCGCCTCAACGGCGCCACACCCTAAAGCATGGCATTGTGCGCTCTCGCCTCGTGCCTGGGTGCCTGCCTACGCTATAATTCCCTCGAATCCGCCTGAGGCGGACAGGCCAGCTTATGAGATCAGACGAAATCCGCGAGTCCTTCCTCCGCTTCTTTGAGGAGCACGGGCACAGGCGTGTGTCCAGCGCCCCCCTCGTCCCGCCCGGCGACCCTACGCTGCTGTTCACCAGCGCCGGCATGGTACAGTTCAAGCCCTACTTCATGGGCCAGACTAAGCCCCCGCACCCGCGCCTGACCAGCGTCCAGAAGTGCTTCCGCACCAGCGACATCGACTCCGTGGGCGACACCTCTCACCTCACGTTCTTCGAGATGCTGGGTAACTTCTCCGTCGGCGATTACTTCAAGGCGGAGGCGATCCCCTGGGCCTGGGAGTTCGTCACGGACAAGAAGTGGCTTGGCCTGGACCCGGACCGGCTGTGGGCTGCCGTCTTCACGGACGACGATGAGGCGTACGACCTGTGGCGAAATGTGGGCGTGCCAGAGGAGCGCATCCGCCGCTACGGCGAGGAGCACAACTACTGGTTCTCAGGCGCAATCGGCCCCTGCGGCCCCTGCGCCGAGCTCCACTACGATTTCGGCCCGGAGTTCGGCTGCGGCCCCCAGTGCGAGCCCAATCACGAAGAGTGCGACCGCTTCCTGGAGATATGGAACCTGGTGTTCATGTCCTACTTCCGCGATGGCGAGAAGCGCGACCCGCTGCCCTCAAAGAACATCGATACCGGCGCGGGGCTGGAGCGGATGGCCGTCGCCTCCCTGTTCGAGAGCAAGGAGTGGAAGGACAAGAGCAAGCTCCCCTCCATCTACGATACGGACTCGTTCGCGCCCGTCATCAAGCGCATCGAGGAGCTGTCCGGCAAGAAGTACGGGAAGGAAGAGGTGACCGACCGCGCCCTGCGCATCGTGGCGGAGCACGCCCGCGCCGTGACGTTCCTCATCGGCGATGAGCGGACGCCGGTGATCCCCTCCAACGAGGAGCGCGGTTACGCCGTACGCCGTGTCCTGCGGCGCGCGGTCTACTTCGGCCGCCGCCACCTGGGGCTGGAGGAGCCGTTCCTGACCGACGTGGCGGAGACCGTCATCAAGGGGATGTCCGGCGCCTATCCGGAGCTGGAGGGCCAGCGCAAGTTCGTGCTGGATATCCTCGCCCCGGAGGAGCAGCGGTTCGAGGAGACGCTGAGCCGGGGTCTGGAGATGCTGGAGGGAGCGCTTGCCAAGCGTGGCGAAACGGGAGAGGTTCCCAGCGAGGAAGCCTTCCTGCTGCACGATACCTATGGTTTCCCCCTGGAGCTGACGGTGGAGATCGCGCGGGAGCGCGGCTTCAGTGTCGACGAGGCCGGGTTCGAGGTCGAGATGGAGAAGCAGCGGGGACGGGCCCGCGCTGCAACAAAGGGCGCGGAGAGCGTGGCCGCTGCTCAGGCCTACGCCTCCCTCGGCGATATCGAGACGGGCTTCAGCGGATACGAGACGCTGGAGACCCGTGCCACCGTCCTCGCGGTTCTGGTCGACGGCCAGTCGGTTGACGCCGTAGGGGCGGTTCGCGAACCGTCCCCACACGAATCCCAGGTCGAGCTGTTCCTGGCGGAGACGCCGTTCTACCCCGAGGGCGGCGGCCAGGTGGGCGACCGCGGCGAGATCGTTGCCCCCAACGGCCGCGTTGCCGTCGAGGACACCCAGACCGTGGCCGAGCGGCTCATCGTCCATCGGGGCCGCGTGGTGGAAGGCCGTATCGCCGTCGGCGATACCGTCACCGCCCGCGTGGACGCGCAGCACAGGCAGGACACGATGCGCAACCACACCGGCACCCACCTGCTGCACGCCGCCCTGCGAAAGGTGCTGGGCACCCACGTCCGCCAGTCCGGCTCCCTGGTCGCGCCCGACCACCTGCGCTTCGACTTCACTCACACGGAGCCGCTGACGGAGGAACAGATCGCGGAGGTGCAGCGGCTGGTCAACGACAAGATACGTCAGGACCTGCCGGTGGAGACCCGCCAGACCGGCTACGATCAGGCGATGTCCGAGGGCGTCCTCGCTTTCTTCGGCGAGAAGTACGGTGAGGAGGTGAGGGTGGTGGAGGTAAACTCCGCCCAGGCGGGTGCCCGTCCGGGCGTCACCCCCAGGTTCAGCGCCGAGCTGTGCGGCGGCACCCACTGCCGGCGCACGGGCGAGATCGGCGTGCTGATCATCACCGGCGAGTCGTCCATCGGCGCCGGCGTGCGGCGTATTGAGGCGCTGACCGGCCGCGGCGCCGAGGAGTACGCGCGCACCCAGGCCGCTACACTGGACGAGATCGCCCGCCGTCTGGGCGCGCCGCGTGAGGCTGTCTCCGCCAAGGTCGAAGCTCTCCTGGCGGAGCTGGACGCTGAGCGCAAGAAGGTGGAGCGGCTGGAGCGCTCTCTGGCCTCTGGCGCGACTGCCAAGGCACGTCGCCCCGCAAAGCCCAAGGTTGTTGACGGCGTGAGCGTAAGCGTAGTCGAAGTTGAGGCAACCAGTGATCAGGCGTTGCGCTACATCGGTGATAGCGCGAAGCGAGAACTTGAGGGCGCGGCTACTGCCGTCTACGGCGCGGTTATCGATGAAAAACCGGCGTTTGTCGCTGTGGTGTCCGAAGGCGCCATCGCCCGCGGCCTCAGCGCCGACGCCCTGGTTCGCGAGATCGCCCGCGTGGCCGGCGGCGGTGGCGGCGGTCGTCCCGATATGGCCACCGGCGGCGGCAAGGACCCAGCCAAGCTGGCAGAGGCGTTGAAACAGGTGCCGGACATAGTGCGGAATCTCCTGGCCGGTACGTAGAATGACGCCGCAACCCTGTAGTGAGCCCGCCGAACCTACCCGCAGCGGTCGCATCCTGGCGATAGACCCCGGCGAGAAGCGTATCGGCGTCGCCGCC
>CBDURB010000133.1:0-5039 GCA_965369585.1 uncultured bacterium | reverse complement strand
CACCTGCAGATCCCTCCACGCTGGAAGCGACGGCCTGCCCGTCGATGTCATCGACTCTTATCTCCACCTGCTGGCCCCGCTGCAGCCGGAGCTTGAGCAGAGTCCTCGCTGTGATGGCGATCCGCTGGCCAGCAATAACCACTTCGCCATCGCCGACGTCCTCCAGTGTGCCGGAGACGATGTACTGCTGATCGGGCGGCCCATCGCTGCCAGCCGTAACCTCAAGCGCGAGTAGCCGCCCATCGCTTCCCCTGGCGGCGACAACCCTGACCATCTGACCTGGCTCAAGCTCGTTATCCCCTCGCGTGCGAAGATCAATCCTGACCTCGACGCCGCCCAACAGCCACACACCCTCTGCCACCAGCTCAGCCGATCCGCTGATGTGGATGACCCCAGCGGCGAGATCGTCCGGCCTAACGGAGCCCGGCGTGCCGCTGGTCCGCAGTTGGACGTTGTGAAGAGTGGCTACGACCTCGGCGTAGTCGTCCCGTGCGGACTCCGCGAGGTCTCCCCACAACACTAGCAACAGGTCCTCCTGCTCAGCCGACTGCTCGCGTGCGCGTGCCAGCAAGGCCAGCTCATCCGGGTGGTCCTCCAGGATGCGCACGGCCCGTGCGCTGCGCTCGCGGAGGGTGCTGAGGACGTTTCCCGGAATCGGCTTCCCGGCCCGCAGCATCGCCATGATCTCGTCCGTGCGCTCGTTGGACTGGTTGAGCAGCAGCTCCGCCTTCCGATTATCGTCGAAGGTGAACCACACCCGCGCATCCTCCGTAAACAGCTTGACGCGATAGAGAGGACTATCGGGAAGAGCGTCCTGCGATGCGTAGGCGGTGCCGCCCGCGGCACCCAGGACGGCCAGCACGAGGACGGCCGCGATCGTCAGCGGGCGTAACCAGGCGAATGAAAGCGGCGGCCTCCGCCCGAGGCGCATATCGTTCGCCTGTGAGCGGAAGCGCTGCCAGGCTGCCTCCTGGACAGCGGCCCGAGGCTGGTGCCGTGGCGTCATGGTCAACCGCTGGGCCAGCGGCAGGTGCGTCCGCAACTCCCCCGCATACTGCGGATAGCGAGCCAGGCACTCCTCCAGGCTCTCGCCCGCGCTCATGGCGGCCAAGCATTCATCCAGGGCAGCGGTGAATCCCCGGGCCATCAGCGAGTCTCCCCCGACATGACGCGTCGAAGCGATTTCAGCGCCCGGTGCTGTAGCGACTTGATAGCGCCCTCACTGCGGCCAAGGACGCGGGCCACAGAAGCGTTGTCGAATCCTTCGATGAACTTAAGGACGATCACCTGCCTCTGCTCGTCCGTGAGGTACCTCAGGGCGAGTTGGAGCTGCCCCCGATCGAGGGCCCGCTCGGCCAAGGTCTGAGGTCCGATCTGCATGGCGGCCAGCGGCTCAGTCAGGTTGACCTCGCCGTGCCGCTTACGGCGGCGGTGCAGATCGATCAGCCTGTTGCGGGCGATTCGGAACACCCAGGCGGAGAACGGTGTGCCCTTGAACTGGTACTTCTTAATGGACTCCAGCAACTTGAGCATGACCTCGGAGGCCAGATCCTCCGCCGCATGGATATCACCCAACTGCAGGAATGCGTAGTTGTAAATCTTTGGGTAGTAGGTGGAGTAGAGGGAGGCCAGGGCAACTTCGTCCAGAGCCTGAGCACGTTGCACCAGCTCCCACTCCTGCAAGTGGTCGCTGGGGGTGCTGGCGGCTTTTGTGCCGGCCGGCAGGTCCCGGGGTTTATCCATTAGTCCTGACAAAGCCTGAATGCACATGATCGCACGACCACTAACAGAACGTGCGACGAACGGCTGTAGATACGGGCCGAATTCACGAGCTTTTACTCTTCTTCTGCCAGGCCCAACAGAGCCCGGCGCGCTCGGTCGTAGCGTTCCTTCATGAGCGCCTCCCGGTAGAGCAGCGCTTTGAGCTTCGGCGGTTCCAGCCGCTCCCCGTCCAGAAGCACGCGGTGGAGAGACTGAAGCTGGGTCTGCCAGGCCGAATAGGCGTCCTGGTAGCTCTGCCTAAGCTCTTGCATGGCGTTGGTGAAAACGACTCTGCCATAATAATGCTTACCCGCTTACAAGGAAAGAGCCAGCTTCGTTGAGCGATAGCGGTAGGATGGGCAAACCGGCCTACTACCCGACGCCGGGGGCCTACAACCAGCGAGAACGGATGTCACCGTCAATGACGATATCCACCAGACGGGGCTCATCGGCCGCCTGCGCCTCCCGCACGGCTTCGCCGATCTGGTCCGGGTGTTCGATACGTACACCCTTGACGCCGAACGAGGCGGCGATATGCGAAAAGTCCAGCGGCGGGTCCGCGAGGTCCATAGCGACGAAATCACGGCCGGCGGCGCCTTCCCCAAGGTACTCCAGCATGTTGAGCTTCAAGATGCGGTAGGAAGCGTTGTTGGCGATCACCCAGGTAACCGGTACCTTGTGGTGTGCTGCCGACCAAAACGCCTGGATCGTGTACAGAGCGGCGCCGTCGCCGATGATTGAGAGCACGGGACGATCCGGTCGCGCCAGCTTTATGCCTATCGGATTGGGCATGCCGGGGCCCAGACCGCCGCCGGTGGCGCGATAATGCGTCCCCGGCTCCGACATCCGCATGTGGCGCATGAGATGGCCGCCGGCGGTGATCGACTCGTCGAACAGGACGGTGCCGGGAGCGATGGCGTTGGCGAGCTCCTTGGCCATACGCGCCGGGGCTATCGGCACGCTATCCCACTTCGCCTGGGCGGAAGCGTCCATCGCCTGCGCGAACTGCTGGGCCATCGCCTGCGTTGCCTGGGCGCGACGCTGGGCCGCCTCCTGGTGGGCGGGTGACAGGTGCTTCTGAAGGGCAGCCAGGAGATCCGTCAGGGCCATCTTCGGGTCCGCCATTATGCCGTGCTGAACGGGCCAGCTCTTCGATATCTCCCACGGATCAAGGTCGATGTGAATAGTCGTGGCCTGTGGAGGAAAGGGCGGCTCGTTCAAGGGGAACAGCACCGTGAGGAGCGGCGTGCCCACGGCCAGGATAACGTCTGCGGCCGAAAGCTGTCCTTTCAGCGCGGGCTCCGAGATGACGTTCAACAGCCCAGCGTACAGCGGGTGATCCTCCGGGAACGGTAGCTCGGCGGAGAAGGAGGCGTGCACACGAGCTCCCAGCGCCTCCGCAAGCTGCACGAGCTCCGGCACGGCACCCGACGTGGCGACGCCGGCGCCGCAGATGATGACCGGCGATTGCGCACCCGCCAGCACCTCGGCCGCTCGCTCCACCGCCTCCGGGTCGGGCCGGACACGGGTGTTGGTGTAGGCGGTGGCGGCGATCTCAACCTCCGCCTCCTCGTCCATAACGTTGGTCGGGATCGAGAGGAAGACGGGCCCCGCTGGCGGCTCCATCGCCACCTTGAAGGCGCGGCGCAACATGGCCGGGATCTCGGCGGCGTCCTCCACCTGCGTCGCCCACTTCGTCACCGGCTCCGCCATGCGCACCAGGTCGCCGACCAGGATCGGCTCCTGGGAGCCGCCGCGCTGGGAGTGCTGGCCCGCGTAGACCACCATCGGCGTACGGGTGCGGTAGGAGTTGTACAGCATCCCCATGGCGTTGCCCAGGCCGGGGTTGATGTGAAGCTGGAGAAAGGACGGCCGCCCGCTGGCTCGCGCGTAGCCGTCCGCCATCCCCACGGCAACGGACTCGTGCAAAGCGAGGATATACTTAATCTGAGGATAGTCCTGCAGGGCGTCTTGGAACGCCTCTTCAGTGGTGCCCGGGTTGCCGAATACGTGCGTCACCCCGTCGGCGACGAGCTGGTCAAGAAAGGCGTATCGGCCGGTGAGCTTGGGCATGGCGGGACGCTCCTCTCGGGAGGAAGGATACCACAGGCCGAGCCAGGCGCACGCGGCGGCGTTGACAGCCGCCCGGCGGCGTGATAGTGGTGAGCCGTCACCCCTGGGCAGTTGTGGAGGACTCGAATGCGTGAGAACGCCGTCAAGAGGCTATGGCGGGAAGATAAGCCGGCGCTGGGCGGCTGGCTCTCGATCGGCAATACGTTTTCGGCCGAGGTCATGGCCGCCCAGGACCTGGACTGGCTGTGCCTGGACATGCAGCACGGCGTCATCGGCTACGACACTGCCGTGCCGATGCTCCAGACGATCTCCGCCACGGACGTCACGCCAATCGTTCGGGTCCCCTGGTGCGAGCCAGCCATGATCATGAAGATGCTGGACGCCGGCGCCTACGGCATCATCGTGCCGCTGGTGAACGACCGCGCACAGGCGGAGGCCGCCGCAGCGGCCTGCCGCTACCCGCCGCGGGGTATTCGCAGCCACGGGCCCACGCGCGCCGCCTACTACGCCGGGTTCGACTACCTCGCCCACGCCAACGAAGAGGTCCTCTGCATCCCTCAGATCGAGACAGTAGAGGCGATGGAGAACCTGGACGACATCCTCAGCGTGCCCGGCATCGACGCCGCCTACATCGGGCCGATGGACCTGACGATCTCCATGGGCATAACGCCCGAGCAGGACGGCGAGGCGGAGGAGTACGTGCAGGCCCGCAAGCGCATCGTGGAGGGCTGCCGCAAGCACGGCGTCGTCCCCGGCGTCCACTCCAACCCCGGCGTCGCGGCGAGGCGCATCGAGGAGGGGTTCCGGCTCATCCGAATCACCGGCGATCACAACACTATGGCGCGGGCCGTGCGAGAGGACATCCGGGCCGTGCGTGAACCTAAGGGATAGCCACCCCGCACCCCGGATGCAGCAAGGCGAGGCGCCTGCGGCCTCGCCTTGCACGTTAGCGTTATGGTGGCGCATACGGGATTCGAACCCGTGATCTCCGCCTTGAGAGGGCGGTGTCCTGGGCCACTAGACGAATGCGCCACGTCTGGCTGCGGGACTAGGATTCGAACCTAGACTAACTGATCCAGAATCAGCCGTGCTACCATTACACAATCCCGCAGCGCCAGAGAGATTGTATCAGACGCGCCGAAGCCTGTCGCAAGAACTCCCCGGCTCCGCGATTGTGCGCTTGGGCTGGGCGGCTGTCAACGGGG
>CBDURB010000132.1:0-5045 GCA_965369585.1 uncultured bacterium | reverse complement strand
ATGGAGGGCTGGCCGGTGAGGGCCATGACGAGGCGGTCGATGCCGATGCCGAGGCCGCCGCAGGGCGGCATGCCGTACTCCAGGGCGACGAGGAACTCCTCGTCCGCCAGCTCCACCTCCTCGTCGCCGGCGGCGCGCAGGCGGGCCTGCTGGAGCATGCGCTCTCGCTGCTCCAGGGGGTCGTTGAGCTCGGAGTAGGCGTTGCCGACCTCACGGCCGGCGATGAACAGCTCGAAGCGCTCCACGAGGCGGGGGTTGTCGGGCTTGCGCTTTGCCAGGGGGGAGAGCTCTACGGGGTAGTCCAGGAGGAAGGTGGGCTGGATGAGGTTGGGCTCCACCTTAGCGGAGAGGAGCTCATCGATGAGCTTGCCGCGGCCCCAGGTCTCGTCCACGGCGATGCCGCAGGAGGCGGTGGCCCGTTGCATGGACTCCACGTCAGGATAGTCCTCGAAGTCGATGTCGCTGTAGCGCTTGATGGCGTCGCGGAGGGTGAGGCGGGGCCAGGGTGGGGAGAAGTCGATCTTTGTGTCGGCGTGGGCGACCGTAGTGTCGCCGAGGGCGTCGCTGGCGACGGTGGAGATCATCTCCTCCACCATGTTCATCACGTCGTTGTAGTCGGCGTAGGCCTGGTAGGACTCCAGCATGGTGTACTCGGGGCTGTGGCGGGCGGAGATGCCCTCGTTGCGGAAGATGCGGCCGATCTCGTAAACACGGTCGTAGCCGCCGATGACGAGCCGCTTGAGGTGGAGCTCCAGGGCGATGCGGAGGTAGAGCTGGCGGTCAAGGGCGTTGTGGTAGGTGACGAAGGGTTTGGCGGCGGCGCCGCCGGCGGCGGGCTGGAGGACGGGCGTCTCCACCTCCAGGAAGCCGCGGCCGTCCAGGAAGCGGCGTATGGCGGTGATGATGCGGGAGCGGGCCAGGAACGCATCGCGGACTTCTGTGTTGGCCATGAGGTCCAGGTAGCGCTGGCGGTAGCGCACCTCAACGTCCTGGAGGCCGTGCCACTTCTCCGGGGGCGCCCGTAGCGCCTTGGCGAGGACGGTTAGCGCTTCCACCTGCACGGTAGGCTCACCGGTCTTAGTGCGGAAGAGAGGTCCGCGGACGCCGAGGAAGTCACCGATGTCAAGGTCGTGTAGGGTCTCGTAGGTTTCAGGGCCGAGGATGTCCTGCTTGAGGTAGGTCTGAATGCGGCCTGAACCGTCGCGCAGGTCAAGGAACGTGGCCTTGCCCATGTGGCGCATGGCGGTGATGCGTCCGGCGATGGTGACGGGGTCGGCCGACTGGTCACGGCCCTCCAGGAGGTCAAGGGCCTGCCGGGTGGTGTGGGAGGGGCGGAAGCGGGTGGGGTAGGGGTCTATGCCGCGGGAACGGAGTCGTTCCAGCTTGGCGGTTCGCAGGGCTACGATCTCTTCTTCGCCCATCAGTGGCCTTTGAAAGCTATCAGGCGGGGCCCGGTTGGCGCCCCGCCTGATTTTACCGTTCGCTGTTTCGCTACGCTAGTCGACGCTTACGATCGTCCAGTGGAGGGAGCCGGCGGGGGCGTTCACCTGGACCTCAGCGCCGACGGACTTGCCCAGCAGCGCCTGGCCCACCGGGGACTCATTGCTGATGCGGTGCCCCTTCGGGTCGGTCTCGGCGGAGCCGACGATAACGTAGGTCTGCTTGTTGCCCTTGTGGTCCTGGACGGTGACGCTAGAGCCCAGGCTAACGCGCATGTGGTCGTGGGCCTCCTTGATGATGACGGCGTCCTGGATGATCGTCTCAAGGGTGAGGATACGGCCCTCGACGAAGGCCTGCTCGTTGCGGGCATCCTCGTATTCGGGGGCGTTCTGGGCGCCCACCATCTCCTTGGCATCATGCATGCGCTGGGCCACTTCGGCCCGACGGACGTTGACGAGATGGTCCAGCTCCTGTTGCAGTTTAGCCAGGCCTTCTTTGGTAAGGGGTACGGACTTGCTTGCCATGGCTGTCACTCCCACGCCCCGCGAAAAAAGAGACTGGGGGCATGGGCCCTCAGTCAGGCGGGCGTCTGTGATACTTGCGGCGCTATTATATGGCAGCTGTCGTGGCTTGTAAAGGGGCAGAGTTGCATTGCTTTGCTGGGAAGAGGGGCTGTGATACAATCCGCGTGACCATCCGGTGCGGCTCATGTTCGGCCGGCCGGCATGTCGAAGCGCGTTAAGGATGCGACGATTTCCACCCCGCGATCTCCCGCCCAGAGATAGGCCGCCTCGGCGCGACTTGCCCCGGCCGGAAGGGCCGTTCGACCGGCTGCTGCGAAGGAACCAGCGCGACCCGGCGCCGTTCATCATCGGCGGCACGATAGTGTTCCTGGCCGTGGTTATCCTAATGGTATTTCTCCTTTCCGGCGTGTTCGGTGGCGGTGAGGGCGACAGCACGACGACGGTGAGCGACTCCGGTGTGGAGGCGAAGTTCGGCGAGATGCCGGGGCTGCCGCCGGGGCTGGTCGCCTTGAGCGATTTCGTGGAGTTTGACACGGACGGGGACCTCTCCGCGACGATCGCGTTGCCCCTGCGTAGCCGGCCGGAGGATGAGACCGGGCTGGGCTTCTACACCTATATGGATGGCCGCTGGCAGAGGGTAGCGGATGCGCGCCTGGAGAGCGGGAAGCAGCAGGCAGAGGCGGACTTCTCGCCGCTGCCTGCTAATCTGGCGGTGCTGCGGGTGGTGGCCCAAGCCTATCAGGCGGTGGCCTCCCTGCCGGCTGGCGACACGCTGCACCCCGACGCGAAGGTTGGTATCGTCAGCCCCAGGGATTACAGGCCGCTGAGCGATAGCACCGTGGAGGGGACGGCCACGGAAGTTGAGGTGGGAGATAGCGTACTGCTTATCCCCACCATCGTGGGCAGCGGAGAGGACACCGCGGCGGTGGTGAACGATATCCTGGCCGATGACCTCTTACGAGGGCAACACATCCAGGAGATCGTGCAGCTGGCCACAAGCGGCAGCTTCGCAGGGATTGACCTGGAGTATTCTTCGGTGGACCCGGAGCTGCGAACGGAGTTCACTGCGTTCGCGCAAGAGCTGGGACGGGCGTTGCGAGAGGACGGACGACGGTTGAGCCTGACGCTACCGCCTCCGGGGCCGCAGCGTCAGGCCTACGACTGGCCCGTCTTGGGTCAGGCGGCGGACATTATCAAGGTGCTGCCGATAGCGGATCCGCTGGACTACTGGGAAACGATGACGGAGGGGCTGAACCAGCTAGTGGAGGACGTGGACCCGCGAAAGGTGATGCTGGTGATAAGCCCGTTCAGCACCCAGCTGGAGGAGGGCGGCAGCAGTAGGACGCTGGGCTATCTGGAGGCGATGCTCCTGGCTAGCGAGATCAAGGTACGGGAGCCAACAGACCCGGCGAAGATCGAGACCGACGTGGGCGTGAAGGTGGTGGCGGTGAACCTGGCCCAATCGGAGGGGGCGAACGACCTGCGCTGGAGCGACGAGGCGGCGGCCGTGTCATTCTCCTATCAGGCGCCGGACAGGCGGACTGTGTTCATCGAAAACGTGTTCAGCGTGCGGTTCAAGCTGGAGATAGTGCAGACTTATGCGCTCGGCGGCGTCGCGGTGTCCGATGCCTCGGCGCGGACCGATGTGGCCAACATCTGGCCCGCCGTGAACGAGCTCATCGAGACCGGCACGATCGCGCTGGTGCGGCCGAACGGCGACGCGCTGGTGCCGCAGTGGGAGGCGCCGGACGGCGGCAGGCTGGACGCCACCGCTGGGCTATCCGTCATCTGGCGGGCGGAGGAGGCGGGGTCCTACAAGCTACGGATCCTGATCAGTGACGGGGACCGGCGCTTCGGCCGGGAGCTCACGGTGGAGGTGAACGAGAAGCGAGTGGACGAGCCGACGGCCGTGGTGACGTTCCCGCCGGAGGAGCCGACGCCCACGCCCACGTCTACGCCTACGCCTACACCTACGCCTGCGCCGACTGTGGCCGTGCAGGTGGGCAAGCTAGCGGAGGGGGATGATGGCGATATCATCTTCAGCAATGACGAGGTGGTGACGGCAGGCTCCCTGGTGACCTACCTGATAACCATTGACAACGACAGCCCCGTGGAAGTCACGATCACTTCGCTACTGGACGACGTGTACCCGGGCATCACCTGCCTGGCCGGCGGCGTGGATGTCGTCGGCCAGACGCTGGCGGCGGACGATGGTGATGGGAACGGGCTGGACGGTGGAGCCGACGAGATACAGTGCACGTTCACCGAGAACGCCCCCGCCTCGGGCGAGGTAGAAGACATCGTCACGGGCACCGTCGAGGATGGCGATGGGAACGAGGCCTCCGATTTCGACGCTGCCAAGATCACGGTACTCTGAGGAGCACCATGCGCGTGATCGCCGGACGAGCCAAGGGTCACCGCCTCGCCGGGCCTCCTTCGCGGGCCACGCGGCCGACCTCGGACCTGGTGCGGGGGGCGATCTTCTCGGCCCTGGAGTCGATGGGAGTGGAGCTGACGCGTGTGCTGGACCTGTACGCGGGCAGCGGGGCGCTGGGGATCGAGGCGCTGAGCCGCGGCGGCGAGTGGTGCGACTTTGTGGAGAAGGACGCCCGCACCTGCGCCTCCATCCGTGAGAACCTGGCCAAGACGCGGTTCGATGGGCGGGCGAAGGTGCACTGCGCGCCGGTGGAGCGGGCGCTGGCCAGGCTGGAGGGGCCGTACACGCTGGTGCTGGCCGACCCGCCCTACGCGCAGGAAGCGGCCCCGCCGCTGGAGCGGCTGGTGGAGTCCGGCCTGGCGGAGGCCGGCAGGACGGTCCTGGTGCTGGAGCACAGCTCGCGGGAGGAGGGGCCGGAGCGGCTGGGTGGGTTATCGCAGGTGAAGACGTTGAGGCACGGTGACAGCGCCGTCTCGATCTATCGCTAGGAGGTGCCGATTTGGTAACAGCGATCTACCCGGGCAGGTTTGATCCGGTCACGTTGGGGCACGTGGACATTGCGCAGAGGGCGGCGACGCTGTTCGAGCGGGTAGTGGTGGCGGTGTACGATCTGCCGCCGGAGGGCTGTCTGTTCAGCACTGAGG
>CBDURB010000131.1:0-5068 GCA_965369585.1 uncultured bacterium | reverse complement strand
GGCGGCGCCCATCCCGCTGGGGTCCAGACGGGCTCGTGCTTCGGGGTCGTCCAGGATGGTGGGACCAGACACCGGCCAGCTCCCGGCACTCGGCCAGCACCCTGGGCACCAGCTCTTCCCGGGGCACCTCCGTGTAGATGCGCATCAGGGGCTCCGTCCCTGAAAGGCGGATCAGGGCCCAGGCTCCGTCCTCCAGCTTGAAGCGCAGCCCGTCCGTGCTGTCGATGCCCGTCACCGCCAGTCCGGCGATGCGATCGGGCCTCAGCTCCGGCAGGCGCGACTCCACCTGCGTCCGCTCCTGCGCCGACATCTCGATGTCCACGCGGTCGTAGTAGTGGGGCCCCACCTTCCCAAACAGCTCTTCGATTAGGCCAGCGGCGTCCTTGCGACGCCGGGCCATCAGGTCCAGGAAGTACAGCGCCGAGAGGATGCCGTCCCGCTCCGGCAGGTGGCCGCGGAAGGCGTAGCCTCCGGACTCCTCCCCGGCGATGATGGCGTCCGTTTCGCGCATCTTGGGGCCCAGGTGTTTGAAGCCGACAGCGGTCTCGTGCACCGGTACGCCGTACAGCTCGCCCAGCCGGGGGACCATGCCTGTGGTGGTCAACGATTTGATGATCGGCCCGCGCAGGCCGCGTACCTCCAGCAGGTAGTAGGTCAGCAGAGCGAACGTCTGAAGCTGGTTGACGAACCGCCCTTCACCGTCGAGGACGCCCAGGCGGTCGGCGTCTCCGTCCGTGGCCAGGCCTACCTGCGCGCGGTGGCGGCGGACGGCACGCCGCAGCGGCGAAAGGTTGCGGGGGATCGGTTCCGGGTTGTGCATGCCCGGGAAAGCCGGGTTGCGCGCCGACCGCACTTCCCATATTCGAGTCTTGCCTCCCGCGAGGAGCTGGCGCAGGTAGCCGGCGCCGGCGCCGTGCATGGAGTCCACCACCACCCGCAGTCCGGCCGCCCGCAGGCTGCCCAACTCAACCAACTCCGACACGTGGGCCAGGTATTCAGGCTGCGGGTCGAACGTCTCCACCAGACCCTTCGCCTTCGCCTCAGCCAGGGGCAGGCGGGGTGCCCGGCCGCTGCGCGCCAGGAGCGCTTCGATGCGGGTCAGCACCTCCGGCGGAGCGGCGCCCGCGTACTCCGTTCGCACCTTGAAGCCGGAGTACTGCGACGGGTTGTGGCTGGCCGTGATGACTACCGACCCGGCTGCCTTGCGCTGGAGGATGGCGTAGCCTATCACCGGCGTCGGCGCCGGACGGTCGCACAGGTATACGGGGATACCGTTGGCGGCCAGCACCTCGGCGGCGGCGGCGGCGAACTCCTCGGAGGCGAACCGCGTGTCGTATCCGACAACCATGCCGCGATCGGCGAGCCCGGTCTCCTGTACCTGCAGGGCGGTGGCTTGGGCGCAGGCGCGTACGTTCTCGAACGTGAACTCGTCACCGATGACGGCCCGCCAGCCGTCGGTGCCGAAACGGATGGGAGACCCGGTCATACAGCGGTCTCCGTCTCTGGCAGAAGCTGACGCACCTCCGCGGCGGCCTCCGTCAGGTCCTTAAAGGTGTCCACCGTCCGCCAGTAGGCGCGGCTGCGGTAGCCGAACAGCTTGCCCTCGGCCGCCAGCTCGGGGAAGGTTGTCGTCTCGTGGTCGCCCCGCTCAGGGAGGCGGCGGAAGAACTCCGGCGTGAGGACATACAAGCCGGCGTTTATCCAGTTGGGCAGCAGCGGTTTCTCCTCGAACGCGACGATGTGGCCGGCCCTGTCCTGGCGGGCGACGCCGTAGGCACTGCGCAGGCGGGTGAGCATGACGGTGGCGGTGGCGTTCTTGCGCTGGTGATAGCGTAGCAGGGGCGTCAGCGGCTGGTTGGTCAGGATATCGCCGTTCAGGGCGAGGGTAGCATCCTCGTCAGGAGGCAGGAGGCGAGAGCCCAGCTTGAGGGCGCCGCCACGGCCCAGGGGCTCATCCTCCAGGGAGTACTGGATGCGAAGTCCGAAACGCGAGCCGTCCCTGAAGTGGTCCTGGATGACCTCCGCCTTGTAGCCGCACAGGAGGACTACGTCGCTGATGCCCTGGCCGGCCAGCCAGCGAATCTGGTACTCCAGGATAGGCGTGCCGGCCACTTCGATCATCGGTTTGGGCCGCTCGTTGGTGAGGGGCCGCAGCCGCTCGCCCTCGCCGCCGGCGATGATCAGCGCGTACACGGCCGGCTACGCGCGTTGCCTCTCGCCGGCCGTCGGCTCCGGCTCCGGCGCGAGCAGACCAGCCGCCTGCCGAAGCGTCTCCGCCTTGTCCGTCCGCTCCCAGGGGGCGTCGATGTCGCTGCGGCCGAAGTGGCCGTAGGCTGAGGTCGCCCGGTAGATCGGCCGGCGCAGGTCCAGGTCGCGGATGATCGCCTGGGGACTGAGGTCGAAGTGCTCCTTGACCAGCTTATCGATGCCGCCGTGGTCGAACTTGTGAGTGCCAAACGTCTCGATGGAGATTCCCAGGGGCTGAGGGTGGCCGATGGCGTAGGACAGCTCCACCTCCACGCGGTCCGCCAGACCGGCCGCTACCAGGTTCTTGGCTACGTAGCGGGCGGCGTAGGAGGCCGAGCGGTCCACCTTGGAGGGGTCCTTGCCGGAGTAGGAGCCGCCGCCGTGGCGGCCTATGCCCCCATACGTATCGACGATGTTCTTGCGGCCGGAGAGGCCGGAGTCCGCCGCCGGCCCGCCCAGGACGAAGGAGCCGCTGCTGTTGACGTGGATGTCCGTACTGTCGTCCAGCCAATTGCCGAGCACGGGGCGGATGACCTGTTTCGTTACATCGTCCCAGAGCTGTTTGCCGTCCACGCCGTCGTCATGCTGTGCGGCGATGACCGCCGCCTGCACCCGCTTGGGCACGCCGTAGGAGTACTCCACGGTCACTTGCGACTTGCCGTCCGGCCGCAGGTAGGGGAGGATCCCTTGTTTTCGGCATTCAGCCAGCCGGAAGCAGAGGTGATGGGCCAGGTCTATCGGCAGCGGCATCAGCTCCTTTGTCTCCGTGCAGGCGAAGCCCATCATGATCCCCTGGTCGCCGGCGCCCTCATCGGTCCCGACGGCAGCCGATATCTCCCGTGATTGCTCTTTGATGGAGACGATGATGCCGCAGCTATCACCCTCGAATCCGTACTCCGGCTTCGTGTAGCCGACGTCGCGGATGACCTGGCGTGCGATGCCCGTGTAATCCACGTGATGGGCTGTGGAGATTTCGCCCAGGATGACCACGAGGCCCGTAGTGGCCGTCACCTCGCAGGCCACGTGAGCGGTGGGGTCATGGGCGAGGATCTCGTCCAGGATGGCGTCCGCAATCTGGTCACAGAGCTTGTCAGGGTGGCCCTCCGTGACAGACTCCGAGGTCATGTACAGGGACGGCGAGCTCATGAAGGTCATCGTCATCGTGCTTTCCTCCTTGCTTACGTCCCCGCCTCCCATGAGGAGAGGTACTTGCGCTGTTCGTCAGTCAGCTCGTCAATCGTAATGCCCATGGAAGCGAGCTTCAGCCGTGCCACCTCCAGGTCGATCTCAGCCGGCACGGGGTAGACATCGACCGGCAACCGTTGGGGCCGTGTGGCCAGGTACTCCACGCAGAGCGCCTGATTGGCGAAACTCATGTCCATAACACTCGCTGGGTGGCCCTCAGCCGCCGCCAGGTTGATGAGACGGCCCTCGCCCAGCAGGTAGAGACGGTTACCGTTCATCAGCCGGTACTCATCGACGTGGTCGCGTATGCGGCGCTTGGTCTCGCTCATCTCCTCCAGCCCCTTGATGTTCAGCTCCGCGTTGAAGTGACCGGAGTTAGCGAGGATGGCGCCGTCCTTCATCGCCTGGAAGTGGTGCTGATCGATGACGTTGATGTCGCCGGTGAGGGTGATGAAGATGTCGCCGATGGGCGCGGCCTCAGCCAGCGACATAACCTGGCAGCCGTCCATGGCGGCCTCCAGCGCCCGCACCGGCTGGACCTCCGTGACGATCACCTTGGCGCCCAGGCCGCGCGCCCGCATCGCCACGCCGCGCCCGCACCAGCCGTATCCGCAGACCACGACGTTCTTGCCCGCCCACAGGACGTTGGTGGCGCGGGTGATGCCGTCCAGGGTGCTCTGGCCGGTGCCGTAACGGTTGTCGAACAGGTGCTTGGTGTCCGCATCGTTTACGCCCATGATCGGATAGGCGAGAGCGCCGTCTGTGGCCATCGCGCGAAGACGCGTGACACCCGTTGTCGTCTCTTCCGTGCCGGCGATGACGCCCTCCAGCAGGTCGCGGCGCTCCTTGTGCAGCGTGGCCACAAGGTCAGCGCCGTCGTCCAGGGTGATCTGGGGCTTCTGGTCCAGGACGGCGTGGATGTGCCGGTAGTACGTCTCGTCTTCTTCGCCGTGGACGGAATGGACAGGGATGCCGTGAATCGCCACCAGAGCAGCCGCGACATCGTCCTGCGTGGAAAGGGGGTTGCTAGCGCAGAGGGCCAGCTCGGCGCCGCCATCACGCAGGGCCAGCATCAGATTCGCCGTCTCCGTGGTCACGTGCAGGCAGGCCGATACCCGCAACCCGGCCAGCGGCCGCTCCTTGGCGAAACGCTCGCGGATGATGTTGATGACGGGCATCTCCCGCGCCGCCCACTCTATGCGCTTGTTGCCGTCTTCGGCCAGGGCCAGGTCCTTGACGTCGAACTCTACCGTAGGTTTTACCATTATCGCTCCCTTGTGGCTGTCGCTTCTTCCTCCAGCGACGACTCTAACATCTCGCGCATCCTGATGGTTGCTTCCCACTGGGGCGTGTAGTCGTCCCTGCGGGGCATCGCCTGCAGGAACGGTTCTTCGCGCTGAAAGATGGAGAAGACCCTTCGCAGCTCCGCGACCGGATCAGGGTGATCGTCCACGCGCAGGTCGCAGTAGGGGTACTCCTCCGTATGGACGACGTGGATGCCGGCCGATTGGCGGCCGCGGCGGTCGCCTCCTGCCTCTTGACCGGCCTCCAGGGCGCGAAGGAGCCGCTCCGGAAGGGGTTCATTATCGCTGGTCTCGAAGGCGTGGCCCATCGCCTTGGTCACGTCCTCGCCCAC
>CBDURB010000130.1:0-5093 GCA_965369585.1 uncultured bacterium | reverse complement strand
GCTTATCGGTGTAGTAGGCACGCAGCGCCTCCAGGTAGCGGGGCCGACACTCGCCGTCGCCGATACTGTTCAGGTGGAGCGAAAGCCCCTGGAGGCCGAGATCCTCGTACAGGCGGAAGAGGAGCTCGATCACCTCAGCGTCCACAGAGGCGTCCGCCTCGCCGATAGCCTCGCAGCCGAGCTGGGTGTGCTGGCGGTAGCGGCCGGCCTGGGGGCGGTCATAACGGAAGATGGGCCACCAGTACCACAAGCGCACCGGCTGGGTCAGGTTGTGCATGCCGTGCTCCAGATAGGCGCGGCAGACGGGCGCGGTGCCCTCCGGGCGCAGGGCGAGCTGCTGACCGCCACGGTCCTCGAAGACGTACATCTCCTTCTGGACGATGTCCGTGACTTCGCCGACACCGCGGGTGAACAGGGACGCGTCCTCGAACACGGGCGTCTCGATACGCCGGTAGCCGAAGAGGCCGCAGATCCGGCCGGACGCCTCCCAGACGCGGTCCCAGTAGGGCTGATCCTCCGGGAGGACATCGGCGGTGCCGCGGGGGGCCTTGTACTGTTTGGTCATTCTTCGCCTTGTATCTCGACCTTCTGGCCGAGCATACTAGAAGGCCGTAGGTGGTGCAAAGCTTCCCGGCCTGCATCTGGTCGATGCTATACTGACGCGAAACTCTCTGACACGGAGGGAGCCAGTTCACATGAGTCAGCTACGAATCGCTCTACTTCAAATGACGGCCTGTGACAATGACCCAGACGCCAATCAGGCCAAAGGGGAGACGTTTTGCCGGCGGGCTAAGGAGATGAGGGCGGACATCGCACTCTTCCCGGAAATGTGGAACATCGGCTGCACACCCTGCCCTCCTGACGAAGAAGGGCGCAACCGATGGCAGGCCCAGGCGATAGGCCCGGACGACGATTTCGTCGCGCACTTCAAAGAGCTTGCAGAGGAGCTAGACTTAGCCATTGCCCTGACGTATCTCGAACGCTGGGCCGGCGCCCCGCGAAACTCTATGTCCCTAATCGACCGCCACGGGAAAGTGATCATGACCTACGCCAAGGTCCACACCTGTGACTTCTCGATGGAGGCTGCCTGCACGCCCGGCGATGAGTTCTACGTCGCTACGCTGGACACGGGGCAGGGGCCCGTAGAGGTTGGCGCGATGATATGTTTCGACCGGGAGTTTCCGGAGAGTGCGAGAATCCTGATGCTGAAAGGCGCCGAAGTCATTCTGACCCCCAATGCCTGCAACTTGGACGATGGCCGCATCGGCCAGTTCAGAGCGAGGGCGTTTGAAAACATGACAGGGATGGCGATGGCGAACTATGCCGCCCCGCCGCACAACGGCCGGTCAGTCGCTTTTGATGCGGTATCCTTCGACAAAGTCGACGGCGACGCCAGGAACACCCTCATCGTCGAAGCCGGGGAGAGCGAAGGCGTCTTCATCGCGGAATTTGACCTGGACAAGATGAGAGCGTACCGGGAGCGTGAGTCGTGGGGGAACGCTTTCAGAAAGCCGCGCTCCTATGGACTCTTAACCTCCCTTGAGGTCCAGGCACCGTTCACCCGAAAAAGCGCACGAAGATAGGCATCTTTAGGCTGCTCGGCGTGGACGCGAAGGCGCGGCAGAACGATAGCAGCGCTTAGGCTGAGGTGCTAAACTTACCAATAGAAGATGACTATTGAGCAAGCTGAGATAGCGCAGCCCCTGCTGACGAGGGCGCGCGAGTATCTGCCGTCTTCGGGGGTGGCCAAGGTTCAGGCAGCCTACGACTTCGCCGCGAAGAGCCACGCGGGGCAGCTCCGGCAATCGGGCGATCCGGTCATCACGCACCCGCTGCACGCCGCCCAGACGATCGCCTCGCTGCAACTGGACGCGGACACGATAGTCGCGGCGTTGCTGCACGACGTGCAGGAGGACTGCGACGTCACTAACCAGGAGATCGAGAAGCGGTTCGGCTCCGAGGTCGCGAAACTGGTGGAGGGCGTCACCAAGCTGGGCCGTATCCCCTGGGACGCCGCGGATACGAGCGGCGATGACCAGATACAGGCGGAGAACCTGCGCAAGATGTTCCTGGCGATGGCGCAAGACTTGCGCGTGGTGATCATCAAGCTGGCCGACCGGCTGCACAACATGCTCACCCTGAAGGCCCTGCCGCCGGAGGACCGGCTCCGCATCTCCAAAGAGACGATGGAGATATACGCGCCTCTGGCCTCCCGGCTGGGCATCTGGGAGATGAAGTGGCAGCTTGAGGACCTGGCGTTTCACCATCTGGACCCGGAGCGCTACAAGCTCATCGCCGGCATGCTCGATGCCAAGCGAGCAACCCGCGAGAGGCACGTCGCGCGGGTGAAGGAGCTCCTGGGAGAAGAGCTGGCGAGGCAGGGGGTCAGCGCTGAGATCCAGGGCCGCGCGAAGCACATCTACAGCATCCACCAGAAGATCGAGAAGTACGCGTCCGTCAACAGAGAGGCAGGGGAGATATACGACCTCCTGGCCGTGCGCATCCTGGTGAACACGGTGACGGACTGCTACAGCGCCCTGGGCGTCGTGCATGGGCTGTGGCGGCCCATGCCAGGTGCCTTCGACGACTACATCGCCAACCCGAAGGAGAGCATGTACCAGGCTCTCCACACTACGGTCATGAGCTTGGACATGCGGCCGATGGAGGTGCAGATCCGCACCCACGAGATGCATCGCAGCGCCGAATACGGGGTGGCCGCCCACTGGCGCTACAAGGAGGGCTCCAAGCGAGACCTGCGCTACGAGGAGCGGCTGGCCTGGCTGCGCCAGCTCCTTGAGTGGCACCGTGAGATGGCCCAGGCGGAGGAGCTGGTGGAGGCGGTGAAGTCCGACATCTTCCAGGACCAGGTGTTCGTGTTTACGCCCAAAGGCGAGGTGAAGGACCTGCCCAAGGGTGGCACGCCGATCGACTTCGCCTACCGAATTCACACTGACCTCGGCCACATGTGCGTGGGCGCCAAGGTGAACGGCCGGCTGATGGCCCTAACCACGGAGCTGAATAACGGCGACGTCGTTGAGGTGATGACGAGCAAGTCGTCCAAGGGACCGTCCCGAGACTGGCTCAACGCCAACCTGGGCTACATCCGAACCAGCCACGCCCGCGGCAAGATAAGGAGCTGGTTTAAACGTCAGGAGCGTGCGGAGAACATCACCCGCGGCCGGGAGATGCTGGAGAAGGAGCTTCACCGTCTCGGCGTGAGCATGGCAGAGATCGAGACGGACCTGCTGAAGCTGTTCAAGTACGAGGATACGGACGACTTTCTGCTACGTGTGGGTTGTGGGGACATCAGCACGCACCAGATTGCGACGAAGCTGGCGCCGCTGCTCCAGCCGGAGGAGCAAGAGATCACCGTTCAGCCTCCGCAGGCGCCCACCCACGCCACCCATACCACGAGCGTGCGCGTCCTGGGCACCGGCGACCTCTTGAGCCGACTGGCCCGCTGCTGCAACCCCGTCCCTGGCGACGAGATCATCGGCTATGTGACGCGGGGAGAGGGCGTGACCATACACCGTAACGACTGCCCCAACATCCTCCACCAGGACGAGCGCGAGCGGCTGGTGGAGGTGGAGTGGGGCCAGCGCGGCCATCTCTACCCGGTAGCGGTGCGCATAGAGGCCTGGGACCGCGTGGGGTTGCTACGCGATATCAGCACGATGGTGGCGGGGGAACGGGTGAATATGGTGGGCGTCCATACCCAGGAGCAGGAGGACGGCCAGATCAGCATCTTCGTCACGCTGGAGACGACCGGCATCGAGCAGCTGACGCGGCTGCTGAGCAAGCTGGAGGTGGTGCGCGGCGTGCTTGCGGTCGGGCGGCGGCTGGAGAGCTCACCCAAGAAGGGCTAAGCAGGCCGCGTGACACCGGGGCCATGCCATCCCGCCGGACCTGACGTATACTAGCGGCGGCCATCATCAAACGTTCAGGGCCAGCGAAGGAGCGTGTGCGCTCCGCCGTACGCAACTCCGGCCCCGACTTCCCCCTCAAGCGGATAACCGTCAACCTGGCCCCAGCCGATCTGCGCAAGGAGGGGCCGCCTAACGTCCTTCAGCCTCCGATAGAATCCGCACCCGTCGCACCGATAGTACTGGCCGTCCTGACCGACCCACAGGTACTCCGACAACTTGAGCGCCTCGGGGCGAACCTCCCAGACCCAGTTGAGGGCCTTGAGGTCGAGCCAAACCCACTTATGGCGTCGGCGAGAGAGTCTCTTGAGCAGCATTGTATGACCTAGTGTTGGCTCTCAGGCCGCTTGCGATTGTGCGCCTGGGCCGGGTTAGGTGTCAACGGGACAGAGACAGGCGAATTGCTATCAACGGAGTTTCGACCTGGTCTGAGGTCGGAAGACCACCTACATCACGTCTGGTCGCGAGATCTTCGGATTCGGCGGGACAGCGCTCGCCAACTCTCGATCGCCGCCCATCCAGCGACCAAGCTGACCAATAAGTTCCACACTCCAAAAGCTAGCCACACCCCACGTGCGAGATCGACGAACTCCCCTTCGCCCGAGTAAGCCACTCGCATCGACAGTCCGCCCAGCAAGAGCGCCCCCAGTGCCAGCAGACTGGCAATAACTCCGACGAACCCAAACGTAGCGGTGAGTCGCATTGTACGAAAGGCCCGCTGCTGGAGGTATTGTCCTCTAGGGGGTGGCGACTGTCAAACAGATACGCTGACAGCGTGTCGCGCCGTCGAGAAAGGGGCACCTTAGCCTGACTGAGGGGCGACCCCACTGCCCGCCGCCGCGATTGCGCACCCGGGCCGGGCGGCTGTCAACTGAGCGAGGGCTCGCTCCGCGACTCGAACCGCTCGACCCCCATGTCTCAGCCACCAGCGTTCGCCCGTTGCCTTCAGCTCTCCTCTATCTCCTCATCTCTTCCGGTCGCAGCTCGTAGTGGCAGTACTCGCAACGGGGGCTGGGAAGCATCTCCTTCGTGTCGGTGCTGACCAGGGCGTCGTGACAGCGGAAGCAGCCAGCCTCCTGCTGCTGGGGGGTCCCGTGCCCGTTGTTGTTGGGATCCGTGCGCCAAGTGGTGTTCATTTCGGGGTAGATGACCTGTCTGGAGATGCTCTCC
>CBDURB010000129.1:0-5151 GCA_965369585.1 uncultured bacterium | reverse complement strand
CCTTGGTCTTCTTGACCATCGGCTTCCGTCCATGGCGGACCAGCTGGTTAATCGATGGCACCTGCGATACCCCTCTTCCTTCTTCACAACAAAAGGCCGAAAGCCTAACACTTCCGCACTAGACCGGCACGGGTATAAGAGGTGCGCCGATCACGTCGGCGAGGCCTTCCGACCGCAAGTCTCGCGTATACGCCCTAAAAACCTGACGCCAAAGGATAAGGATAGCAACGGACCGTTGTGGTGTCAAGCTAAATTACACGCCAGCGTAGGAGTGAAGTCCGGACACCCACAGGTTCACCACAAAGTAGGTAAACATCACGGCGATGAACCCCAGCACCAGGATGACGGCGGCCCTCTTCCCCGTCCAGCCGCGCAGGCCGCGGGTATGCAGGTAGGCAGCGTAGATCAGCCAGGTCACCAGGGCTGAGGTCTCCTTGGGGTCCCAACCCCAGTAGCGGCCCCAGGCGGAGTTGCCCCAGTACGCACCCAGCGCTATCCCCAGCGCCAGCAGCGGGAACCCCACCATCACCGAGCGGTAGCCGATCTCGTCCAGGAGCCCGGCCTTGGGCAGGCGCGAGAACCGGTTCCTGTCACCGTCTTGAACAAGGTACATGACGCCGGCGCCAAAGGAGACGCTGAGGGCGCTGTAGGCCAGAATCATCGCGGCCACGTGAATGGCCAGGAGGTCCTGATTCTGGAGGGCGGGCACCAGAGGCTCCACGTCGGACGGGAAGAAGGCGGCGGCGACGGCCATAAGCGCCAGCACCACCGGCTGGATAAAGGCGCCGAGGGTCCTCTGGCCGTACCAGCGCTCGAATACGATGTAGAACAGCATGACGCCGCCGGCGAAGGCGACGGTGAACTCCCACATGTTGGACCAGGGGGCGTGGTCCACGGCCTGCCAGCGGGCGAACAGCGATATCGCCAGGAAGGCCGCCGCCGCCCAGGTGGCCAGACTAGCCAGCCGCCCCAGCGAATCAGGCAGCCGCTCGAAGGTAGCGACGGCCACGCCGCCATCGCCGTTCGTGGCCAGGCGACGCAAGACGACCCGCACCCCGAAGGCGTAGCCCCAGTAGAAGATGACCGCCCCCGCCGTCAGGCCCAGGGCCAGCCAGAACGTCGTCAGCGAAAGCGCTTCCACTCCGTCCCTATCTCCACTCTAGACGGTGAAACGACTCGGCCAGCTTGAAACCGGCCTCCTTGCCCGCCTCCGCCATACGTTGTCGCACCCGTTTGCGAACCTCGCTGAACGGATAGCGGCCTAGTTGACTCTTGTGGCAGCGGAGGGCCTTCATCTTCTTGGGAAAGAAATCACTTACGTCCACATGGTAGTTAGGCCGGTCGCTCCCGGCAAGGAGAGCTTCCTTCGCCCGGTGCGGCTCCAACCCCTCCGCCAGGTGCTCCGGATAGTAGAGGCGGGAGCGTGAGAGCGGGTACGCGGCGTCCAGGGCGGCCTGGCCGGTGAGCCGGTGATCGCGGTGGTTATGGCCGAGACGATACGGGTCCCAGGTGACCACAACGTCCGGCTTGAAACGACGGATCTCTCGCACCAGCTCCCCCCGCAGCTCCGCCGTGTCCTCCACGAAGCCGTCCGGGTAGCCCAGGAAGACGCACGTGCTGACGCCCAACACCTTGGCGGCGGCGCGCTGCTCCTCCTCTCGGATCTCGGCCAGCCGCTCGCTGGTCATCTCCTCATCGTGGCTCCCCTTGTCACCGGATGTGACGAGGACGTACCCGACGTCCCAGCCCTCCGACACCCAGCGGGCCACGCTGCCGGCGCAGAGAAACTCCGCATCGTCCGGGTGGGCGACGATGACCAGGGCTCGTTTGGGTTCGCTCACGCCAGGATGGTTCTAGGCCACGTGCGCGCCTACGGCGACGCCCCTGTACTCGGAGACTAGCTCGTGGTAGACGTCTTCCACCTGGCTGGCGACCTCCGCCCAGCGGAAGCGCTCCACGGCGGAGCGGGCCATACGGCCCAGGCTGCGGCGAAGGGGCTCGTTGTCCAGCAGAAGCTCCAGCCGCTCCGCGAACGGTTCCGGACAGCGCCGAGACACCAGATAGCCGGTCTCACCGTGTCGTACGGTCTCCAGCAGCCCGCCGACGCGGGACGCCACCACCGGGACGCCGCAGGCCATCGCCTCCACGGCCACGAGGCCGAAGCTCTCGTAGTAGGAGGGGACGACGCAGATATCGGCGGCGTTGTAATAGAGCGGCAGCTGCTCGTGCGGGACGGCGTCTCGGAAGACGACGCGCCCGGCGATGCCCAGCTCGTCCGCGAGCTGCTGCAGCTCCGCCTTGCGACGGGCTTCCTTACCGTCACCGCCAACGACGAGAAGACGAAAGCGGCCCTCCGTCTCGGCGGCCGCGCGCAGGAGGATATCGATACCTTTCAGGGGCTCGATGCGGCCCACGTAAAGGACCAGGGGCTCGTCCTGGGACAGGCCCAGCTCGCGGCGGATGCCATCGCGTGGCATGGGGCGGAAATGGTCCGTGTCCACGCCGCAGGGTACCTGCACCGTTCGCTCTGGAGACACGCCGTAGAACTCGATCAGCGCCCGTCGTTCCCCCTCGCTGGCGCAGATGACACGGTCGGCGCCCTGAGCGACCAGCCGCTCCCCAGCGATACGATAATCGGGCTCGTGCTCGCTGAGGTGGGCACGGTTCTTCACTTCGCCCAGGGTGTGGAACATGATGACGTGAGGGACGTTCCAGCGGACCTTGAGCGCCTGTCCTACCCAACCGGAGAGCCAGTAGTGGCTGTGGACGAGGTCATAGGAGCGCCCGTGCTCCTCCTGGAAGCGGATGACGCCGCAGCGAAACTCCGGCAGGTATTGCTTCAGCGACACCTTCTCCGCATCCAAGGGCCCCGCATCGATCTGGATGACCCGCGTTCGACTATCGATCTCCACCACCTGGGGCGTGTCCGGATCAGTGCGGCGGGTGAAGATGTCCATAGTGTGGGCGCGACGGCAGAGCTGCCGACTCAGCTCACGCATGTAGACGTTCATGCCACCGCTATCGCGGGTGCCGGGGCGGGACAGGGGCGAGGTGTGGACAGAGATAACCGCTATGTTACACATGCGTCACTCAATGATAATACACCCGTCACTTCCGGCGCACCGTACATCGATACACCGGAACGTCCTTAGCGCCCAGGTCGTACTTGTAGGGCTCATGCCCGCGCAGGAAGTCGAACCGGCTCTTCCCCTCCTCGATAGCCTTCCGTAATGCGAGCGCTTTGGAGAGGAGCCCCACCGAGAGGTAGGCGTAGTTCGGGTCGTAGCCGCTGTTGTAGAGAAGCGACTCTCCTCCCTCGCAGAAGCAGAGAACGGCGGCCACCCGCACGCCGCCCAGGTTGAGGAAGATGAGTTCAACCCTCCCCTCGGCGGCCAGGGCGGAGACGATAGCGCGGAAGAAGCGCTCCATCTGCTCAGTCATGAAGGCCGCCTTATCGGAGCGGCTTTCGCGATACAGGCGCAGGAAGTCGTCCAACGCCGCCACCACGGCCACCGGCTCGTCGACCGTCTCCAGTTCGACTTCGCCGGCCTGCCCAAGCTTACGCAGCTTGCGGCGCAGCTCGTGCCGGTCCTTCTTGTTTAGGGCCGCCAGATACTCGCTCCAGGTGGAGGGCAGGTCAAGCTGTGGGCAGACGTCCTCGGTTTCAATATCCACCATCAGGTCGAACCGGGGCGACACGGCCTTCAACGCCTCCAGGGTGGGCGACCCGTCAGGGACGGCCCACAGGACGAGCTCCTGCCAGGGCTCCTCGCCCAGGCTGCGCAGCACCGCTGACAGCACGGCCTCCTCTTCGCCTGCGGCGGCGACGAAGTCCATATAGTCGCATATCTCGGTATCGCCGGCGAAACTGAGACGGTCGCCATCGCGCATCAACGGCGCCACGCCTACCAGCTCCCCGCCGTTCCGCACCGAGAGCAGGATGAGGTCACGCCCGGCGCCGAACTCTTGCCACCATACGCGCAGCCAGGTAGGGGATGCGAACAGCTTATTCATGCTGGCGCGGGCCAGCAGCGCCCGCCATTCCTCGTTGAAGGCAGGCTCCAGCTCCTCCCTCACCACGCTGTATTCCACGCTGGATACCACCCTAGGCCCCTCTCACCAGAGCCAGGAACTCAGAGCGAGTGACGGCGCGACGGCGGAAAGCGCCCCTGGTGGCGGAGGTGATAAGGGTGGTGCCGGGCTTCTGCACGCCCCGCATGGTCATGCACAGGTGCTCCGCCTCAATCACCACGGCCACGCCGTCCGGCGATAGCCCCTCCGTGATGGCGTCCGCTACCTGGCCGGTGAGGCGTTCCTGCATCTGTGGGCGGCGGGCCAGAATATCGACCACGCGGGCGATCTTGCTGGCGCCAACGATGCGCCCCTTCGGTACGTAGCCCACGTGGGCCTGGCCGTGAAAGGGCAGAAAGTGATGCTCGCACAGGGAGTAGAAGGGGATGTTCTTGAGGATGACCATCTCCCGGTGAGACTCCTGGAAGCTGGTAGACAGTACCTCCCGCGGGTCCTGGTGAAGGCCGACGAACAGCTCCTCATACATCTCGGCGATACGGCGGGGCGTATCGAGGAGCCCCTCCCTGCTGGGGTCCTCACCTATCGCCTCGATTATGCGGCGTACGGCATCGCGCACTCCGGCCTGATCTACCGTCTCGATAGTCGCTCTCACTCCATAGAGTCCTTACGTCACCACTGGTCCGGCGGTTTGCCAGCCAGAGGGTGCGTACAATTCTAACAGCAAGCGGCGGCGGGGAGAACGTCCCGCGGGCCCTCACCCGTACCCTCTCCCACAAGGAGAGGGGACGAGCGGCGGGGTCAGGCGGTAACCACGTACGTGTACAATGGGGACGGTCTGAGGATGAGCCACAGCGTGACGACGGACTACATCTGGGACGTCGCGGCCGGGTTGCCGGTCGTGTTGGAAGACGGGACGAACACCTACGTCTACGGCCTGGACCTTATCTCCGCGACGGACGGCCGCGGCGTGCAGACGTACCACCTGTACGACGGTCTCGGCTCCACGACCGACCTCACGGACGGCAGCGGCAACGTGACGGCGGGCTACGGCTACGATGTGTTCGGCGCGCCACGGTCCGGAGATCCGGAGAGCGAGACGTTCCTGTTCACCGGCGAGCA
>CBDURB010000128.1:0-5153 GCA_965369585.1 uncultured bacterium | reverse complement strand
GTGGGCCCTACCTATATGCCACCACCACCTGCCCGGTGAACTGCTTTGGCTGCTCTCCGGGCCGCAGCTGTACCTCCTCGTGGTGGGGCCCCCAGCCGAACCGCCGCTGCTCCGTCGTGAACGACTCGAACACCAGCACGCCGCCCGGTCGCAGCGCCGCTGTCAGATGCGGCGCCAGCTCCCGCTGCAGATAGTAGAAGTCGATTACGATGTCATAAGCATCGCTTGCCATCTCGTACGACTCTAGGTCCGCCTGGATCGCCTCGACACTCAAGCCAAGCCGGACGGCCTCCTCGCGACAGCGCGCCACCGCAACTCCGGACACGTCCATGCCCGTCACCTCGTATCCCAGAGAGGCGAGGTAGAGGGCGTTGCGGCCCGTCCCCATCGCCACGTCCAGCGCCCTGCCGCGGGGCGGCAGAAGGCGCCGGTGCTCCACCAGGAACGCGGCCGGCCCGCGTTCCGGCGCCGCCTCCTGTTTGCGGTATCGTTCGTCCCAGAACCGCTCGCGGTCTTCTCGCATGCGTTCAGTATCTCCGCTTGCCCTGAGCCTGTCTAACCATCAGCGGGAATCGACGGGCGACTCTCTTCCCTTTAGACTGAACGTATGGAATTCGAGCCGGCGCTTCCTCCTGTCTGGCCGGCCCCGGAGCCTGCGCCGAGGCAAGGCCGCACCCCCTGGGGCTACGCGGACATGGCGATGGCGATCGCCGTCGTAATCGGGACCGTCATTATCGTCTTGATTCCGATCATCATCGTTATCGGCCTCGTGACCGGCGGCGAGATAGAAGATGACGATGAGCCGGTCACAGCCGTGACGGTCGGCGCTGGCTTCCTTTTGGAAGCTGTTCTCCTTCTCGCCGTGGCCCTGTTCACCGTCGGAAAGTACCACCTTCGCTGGTCGGAGCTCGGGTTCCGGCCTCCGAGGCGCGGCGGCTACTGGTTTCCAGCGCCGTTGTTTTTCGCAGCCATCGCTATTCTCCTCGTGAACGCGGGAATAGCATCGGCGATGGGGGCGGACGCTGAAGGGAACGTGCCGGACGAATTATTCGACTCGGCTCTCCTCATCGTACTGCTGGGTATCCTCTCTCTTGGACTGGCGCCGATTATGGAAGAGACGTTCTTTAGGGGCTTCCTGTTTGGTGGCCTGCGCGGTCGCTGGGGCCTGCTGGGAGCAGCTTTCGCGAGCGGCCTCCTATTTGCTCTAGCTCACTTTACTGGGCTGTCCAGCCTGCCGCTGCTCCCTGCCATCGGGATGATAGGCATGCTGTTTGCCTGGTCCTACAACTATACTGGCTCGCTATTCGCCCCGATTGGTGCTCACTTCTTGTTCAATCTTGTCGCCTTCACCGTCGGCGTCTCGGGAGTGGCCACGTGAGCCGCATTGACGATACCTTCGCCCGTCTGCGGGCCGAGCGCCGAACCGGCCTCGTCGCCTTCCTCACCGTCGGCCATCCCAGCGTGGAAGACACACTGCGCCTCGTACCCGCCCTCATCGAGGGCGGCGCCGACATCGTAGAGCTGGGCGTTCCCTTCTCAGACCCCATGGCTGAGGGGCCCAGCATCCAGCGCTCGTCGCATCAGGCGCTTCTCCAGGGCGTCACGCCGGGCGTATGCCTGGAGGTGGCTGGCAAGCTGCGGGCGCAGTGTATTGAGGCGCCGCTTATCTTCATGGGCTACTACAACCCCCTCCTCGCCTACGGCCTTGAGGACTTCTGCCACGACGCCGCCCAGGTTGGCGCTGACGGCCTCATCGCCGTCGATCTGCCGCCGGAAGAGTCGCACCCCTTACGGGACGCCTGCCGCCGGAACGGCCTCGACCTGATATACCTCCTCGCTCCCACCAGCACCGATGAGCGGATCAAGCTCGTCGCCGGGCTCGCGTCCGGGTTCGTCTACTGCGTCAGCGTGGCGGGCGTGACCGGCGCGCGGGAGGAGCTGCCGAAGGCGCTTTCGTCGTTCGTTAACCGGGTACGCGCTCACACCGCCTTGCCAATGGCCGTAGGATTTGGTATATCTAAGCCCAAGCACTTTCGTGCGGTGGGCCGCATCGCGGAAGCCGCCGTCATCGGCAGTGCAATCATTGACGAGATCGACCGTTCCGATCCGTCTCAGACAGTAGGGAAGGTTAAGCGTTATGCGGAGGTGGTTACCGGCCGGCGGAGAGCTGCCGTTTAGGGCTGCTCGGCTTCGACTACAGTCGGAGTCGTCCGGCCGTGCATATGGCGGCGGCTCCCAGGCCGGAGTATTTGGCCCCAGCTAGCAGCCCGGCCCGCGCCCCGACGAGTCGGGACCGGGCCTCGGCGATGTCGGCATGCTTACTCGAGGTGTCAGGGGCGCCACCACTGTCAAGGCCAACACCCGCGAGGCGATCCTTGAGGCCACTACGGAGCTCCTCCAAGCCATGGCGGAAGCCAACGGGCTTGACTCCGAATACATAGCCTCCGCCTTCTTCACCAGCAGCCCCGATCTCAACGCCGAGTTCCCCGCCCTGGCCGCCAGACAGATGGGCTGGACTGACGTGGCCCTTCTCTGCGGACACGAGATGCAAGTACCGGGCTCCCTTCCCCTGTGTCTCCGCATCCTCCTCCACGTCAACACCGAGAAGAAGGCCAGCGAAATAGTCCACGTCTATCTCCACGGCGCCAGGGTCCTCAGGCCAGACTTCGAGAGCCGGCCCGGCTAGTCGCCAACAGATCGACATCATTACTTCAGGGAAGGAGACCACCAACATGATCATCGTGATGAAAACGGAGGCCACAGAGGCCGAGGTATTGGCTATCCAGAAACACGTAAGAGAGCTGGGGTTCAAGGACCACTTGATCAAGGGAGTGGAGCGCAGCGTCATCGCCGTGCTCGGTGCCGTCTACCCGGAGCTGATCGACGAGTTCGGAGTCCTCGACGGCGTCGACTCCGTCGTCCGTGTCAGCAAGCCGTTCAAGCTCGCCAGCCGTGAGGTCAAGGAGGATGATACCGTCGTCAAGGTGGGGCCGGTGGAGATCGGCAACGGCCGGTTGATAACCATGGCCGGCCCCTGTTCGGTGGACACGGAAGAGAACATGATAGAGACGGCGCGGGCGGTGAAGGCGGCCGGCGCCCACCTGCTCAGAGGCGGCGCCTTCAAGCCCCGCACCAGCCCCTACGCCTTCCGCGGCCACGGCGAAAAGGGGCTCAAGATTCTCGCGGCCGCGCGCGACGAGACCGGCCTCCCCATCGTCACTGAGGTGATGGACGCCCGCGACGTGGAGGTCGTCGCCCGCTTCGCGGACATCCTCCAGATAGGCAGCCGCAACATGCAGAACTTCTCCCTCCTGGATGAGGTGGGCAAGGCCCACATGCCCGTGCTCCTCAAGCGCGGCATGTGGGCCACCATCGAGGAGTGGCTCCTGGCCGCCGAGTACATCCTCTCCCACGGCAACCGCGATGTTATCCTCTGCGAGCGCGGCATCCGCACCCACGAGACGGCCACCCGCTTCACCTTCGACGTTAACGCGATCCCCGTGATCAAGCGGCTGAGCCACCTGCCCATCATCGGCGACCCCAGCCACGCCACCGGCAAGTGGTACCTGGTGCCGCCCATCGCCCTGGCGGCGGTGGCCGCCGGTGTCGACGGCCTCATCATCGAGGTGCACCCGAACCCGGACCACGCCCTGTCCGACGGACCGCAGTCGCTAACCCCGGCCAACTTCGAGAAGCTCATGGCCCAGGTGCGCACCCTGTCAGAGGCGATGGGCCGGCCCGTCGCGCCGCCGATCGACGAGCTGGAGAAGGCGGACAAGAAGGCAGGTTAGGGCCGAACCTGAGACAGCGGGGCGTGAAACGCGGTCGCGCCGAAAGGGCCTGGCGGCCTCAGAGCGTCAGGAACTCCTCCGCCTCACCGTCCACGATCGCATAGATCGTGAACGGCTGCTCCTTGTCGCCCCCCATTCCGGGCGATCCTGGTGGCATACCTGGGAGGGCGATGCCGCTGATCGGCGGCTGCTCCTCTAGGAGCTTCCAAATAGCCTCCATTGGGACGTGCCCTTCGATGAAGTACTCACCGACCATCGACGTGTGGCAACTCCGCATCTCCTCCGGAATGTTGAGCTCGTCCTTCATCTCCGTGAGGTCATCCATCATCACCGTCTCTACCTCGGCCCCGTTATCTTCTAGGTATGCACCATACCCGTGGCAGCATCCTCAGGTCGGCGAGTTGTACAGCGTGACGAAGGCTGGTGACTGGCCGTCCCTAGCTGCCGGAGATGCGCGGGATGCGGCATCATCTGGGGTCGCTTCCGGCGTTCCCGCCCCTCGGTCACCCACGCGGGCAACGATGAACAGCGCGAGGATCGCTAGCAGGCCAACCGTCAGCAAGGGAAGACCGAAGCGACGGACGGGTGAACGGCGGTCTCCAAGGAGCGGCATCAGGGTTCCTCCGTCTGCGAAACGGGCCCGCCCGCTTCAACATCATCTTACCACCCAGCCTGCCGCCGAAAGGTCAACAATAGGTAGCTAATCCGCACGTTCACGCCGCAGATGGGGACACCAGAGCCGTTTCGCCCCGTTATAATAAGCAGCATGCTTGAGCTGAAGGTCGACGGCTTCTCCGGGCCGCTCGATCTGCTCCTTGACCTTATCGAGCGCGAACAACTCGACATAACCGCACTTTCCCTCGTGCAGGTCGCCGACCAGTACTGGCAGCACGTCGAGTCGCAGCAGGGCCTGGAGCCGGACGCCCTCGCCGATTTCATCCTCATCGGCTCCAAGCTGCTCTACGTGAAGTCGTGCGCCCTGTTGCCCTCCGCCTCGCCGCCTACGGAGGAGCTGCGGCCGGACGAGGGTGTGGCTGCCGCCGAGCTCGCCAGCATGGTCGAGGAGTACAAGCGCTTCCGCGATGCCGCCGCAGCCCTGGGCGAGCTTGAGGAGAAGGGGCAGCATGCCTACACACGCCTTGCCCCCGGCAAGGAGATCCCTCTGCCGCCCGGCCTTCAGGGGGTGACCGTGGACACCCTCATGCAGGCCGTCCAGGAGGCGCTCTCCCGCAAGCCGCCCGAGCCCGAACAGGCCGTCCTCGAGATCGAGCCGGTCACCGTGGACGAAAAGATCGGCGAGCTCTCCCTCGCCCTGGAGCGCTCCCGAGGCCGCCTCGCCTTTCGGCCCCTGCTCGCCACCTG
>CBDURB010000127.1:0-5156 GCA_965369585.1 uncultured bacterium | reverse complement strand
AGGCCGCCGAGCAGTCCGGCCGCGGCCGCGTCCCCGCCATCGACCCTCCCTTGCCCTTCGAGGATGCGGCGCGTTCTGCGCCCGGCCTGCGGCTCATGCCCTGGGAAGGCGAGCGCTCTCAGGGCCTGCGATCGTATCTACGGTCGCTTGAGGACCGGCCCCTGGCCGCCTCCCTGTTCATCGGGCCAGAGGGCGGCTTCGCCGAGGATGAGGTTCGTCTCGCCCGCGAAGCCGGCTGCGTCCCCATCTCTCTGGGCCCGCGTATCCTCCGCTCGGAGACGGCGGGCATCGTCGCCGCCGCCCTCGTCATGCACGAGCTGGGCGAGATGGGCGGCTAGGGCTCTAGCGGCGCTAGCGTCAGAAGCAGAGGGTCTACCCTCACCCCGTGGATGCGCACCTCCCAGTGCAGGTGGTCGCCGCTGACGAACCCCGTCGCCCCCACGTAACCCACCAGGTCGCCCTTCGCTATCTCCTGGCCAACGCTGGCCGCTATCGAAGACATGTGATGGTAGCCGGTGAGCAGCCCCGCGCCGTGGTCAATGATCACCGAGTTGCCCAGCAGGTACAGCGGCTGCGCCAGCACCACGCGGCCGCTGGCCGGCGCCGCTATCGCCGTGCCGCCCTCCGCTGCGATGTCCGTGCCGCCGTGGGTGCCGAACGGGCCGCCGTTCACGGATCGCTGGACGCCGAAAGTGTTGGTGGTCGGTCCCTGTACCGGCGTCAGCCAGGGCCCGGCCCATAGCCGCTGTAGCGTGAACGTCGCGTACGCTGCCGCCACCAGCCGGCGCTCCTCCTCGATCGCCGCCGCGTCCGACAGCAGGTCGAGGCTCTCCTGGGGTACCGTCAGCGTGATCTGCTCGTAGCCCCCGGCGACGACCGACACGGGGATCGAGCCTATCGGCTCGCCGTCCGCCAGCACCTCCAGGACATAGTCGCCGACCAGGAAGTCCGTCGCCAGGCCGATGACCGTCAGCCGGTCGTCCCCGTCCTCCAGCAGCGTGTAACTCTCCCCCGCGAATAGTACCGTTGTCTGTTCGGCGTCCGGCGGCGGGTTCAGGAGCCGTACCAGGAGAAAGCCGCCCTGCTTGGGGTAAGCGATGGGCAGGTCTACGGCCGGGGCCGGTATCGGTGTGGGCGTTGGAGTCGGGACAGGCGTCGGCGTTGGCGTTGCCGTTGGTATAGGCGCAGCGGTTGGGGACGGCGAAGGCGTGGGGAGAGCGGCGCTGCCCCCGCTGCAGGCCGCTGCCAGCAGGAGCGCCGGCCCGGCCAGGTACGCAATCGCGAATGGGAACCGCAGAGGCGTCATCCAGTGCATATTATCGTGAACGACTGGCGGCAAGCCAGACGGAGAGCACCCGATGCGGTGCTATAATCGTAAAACTGCAAGGAGTAGGTTGCGGCGGCTCGCCCGGTCAGACCCCCTCTTCGCGGCCCGCTCGCCTGGGAGATCGTTCGAAGGTTATGGCGACGAAGCTGACCAGCCCGTCCGGGAAGCCCTGCCTGCCGGCAGGCAGGTTCTACCTCTGCGATACGGAGATCGGCTTCATAGGCCTGCTCCTCTCCCCGCGTGGCCTCCTCCGCGCCACCACCCTCCCCCGCCCCAGTCGCGACCAGGCGCTGCGTGAAGTCGCCGAGATGGGCGCCGGCGAGCCCGCCTCCGCGGCCGAAGCCGGTGACCTGCCCCGCCGCCTGCGCGCCCTCGCCCAGGGCCGGCCCCTGGACCTCACGGCCGACATCGACTGGGACGGCCTGTCCGCCGATGGGCGGAGCTTGTCGGGCTTCCGTCGCGCCGTGCTGGAGGAGACGCTGCGCATCCCCGCCGGCCGGACCCGCACCTACGGCTGGCTCGCCGCTAAAGTCGGCAACCCCCGCGCTGCCCGCGCCGTCGGCCGCGTCATGGCCACCAACCCCCTCCCCCTCGTCATCCCCTGCCACCGCGTCGTCGGCTCAGACGGCTCCCTCCACGGCTACGGCGGCGGCCTCCCCATGAAAGCCGCGTTGTTGCGGATGGAGGGCGCGAGGTAGGGCTCTAAGCCGTCACCGTCCCCCACGGCCCCACTATCTCCCCCAGACGCTGCTCCAGCTCCGGACAGTACCGTGCCCGCGGCAGCTCCATCGCCACCTCCTCCCCGTCCCGCTGCCGTATCGATAGCTGCACCAGCCCCTCGCCCGCGTACTCCTGCAGCGCGTTCACCAGAGAGCGCAGCCGCTCCTGATCCCCCTCGTGGTCGTCCGTCTCCTCCAGCACGATGCGAAGACGCGGCGGCCCGTTGTTCGGGCTGGGCCCTGTTTCCCGCCTGTCCCCGGACTGGGGCCCGTCTGGGCCCGGCCAGGGTTTCCCATTTCCCGTCGCCTTCCCGTTCCCGCGCGGCACGACAAGCGACGCCGGGTCGAACTTACCCTCCTCGTACACCACCGCCTTCTGCACCCCCAACTGCAGCCGCTCATCGCGAGTCCGCACACGCACCGTCGCCACCACCGTCGTCCCCACCTCCCACATCTCCCGCGTCTGCTCGTACGTGTCCGGCCACACCGTAATCTCCAGGCTGCCCCCTGTCTCGTCCTCAATCGTCGCCGCCAGGAACGGCTGCCCGTTGCGGGTCGAAAGGCTGCGGCTGCTGATGACGGTCCCCCCCAGAACCACCTCTCGCCCCGCCATCTCCGCCGACACCTCCGCCAGGCGGCAGCTCAGGTGCCCCTCCAGCTCCTTCGCCGCCCTCGCGAACGGGTGCTCCGACACGTACACCCCCAGAAGCTCCTTCTCCCACGCTAGCCGCTGCCTGCCTGAGGCGGACGATGTCTCCTCCTCGTCCCCACCTAGTGCGGAGATGCCGAGCCCCATCGCCGGCTTCTCCTCCTCCCCCAGCATATCGAACAGCGACCCCTGACCCGCCTCCCGTTGCCGCTGGCTGCGCTGCGCCATCGTGATCGCCCGGTCCAGGCTCCCCAGCAGCGCGTTCCGCGAGCACAGCGCGTCGAAGGCGCCCGCCTTCGCCATGCTCTCCAGCGCCCGCTTGTTCAGGTGACGGTAGTTCACCCGCGTGAAGAAGTCCTCCACGCTCGCGAACCCGCCCTCGGCCTCGCGCGCCTCGACAATCCCCTCCACGACGCCCTCGCCCACGTTCTTGATGTTCGCCAGCCCGAAGCGGATCGCCCGGTCGCCCTCCTCCTGCGCCTCCAGGCGGAAGTTCACGCCGCTGCGGTTCACGTCCGGCGGCAGGATGTCTATCCCCCGACGCCGGCACTCCGTGTACGTCTCCGCGACCCGCTGGGCGGCGCCCGATGGGTGGTTGCCCGCCATGATGAGCACCGCCGTCATGTACTCTTCCGGGTAGTTCGCCTTCAGGTAGGCCGTCTGGTAAGCCAGGGTGGCGTAGGAGACCGCGTGAGCCTTATTGAACGCGTACCCGGCGAACGGCTCGATCAGGTCGAAGATCGACTTCGCCTCCGTCTGGCTGTACCCTTTGGCCGCCGCCCCCTCCAGGAATCGCTCCTCCTCGGCCCGCATGATGGAGCGGATCTTCTTCCCCATCGCCTTGCGCATGACGTCCGCCTGGCCCAGCGTGTACCCCGCGAACTTCTGGGCGATGTGCAACACCTGGTCCTGGTAGACGATCACCCCGTACGTCTCGTCCAGAGTGCCGGCCAGGTCGGGGTGAGGGTAGCTGACCGACTCCTCGCCGTGCTTGGCGCGGATGTAGGTGGAGATGTGCTGCATCGGCCCCGGCCGGTACAGCGCTACCAGCGCCGCCAGGTCCTTGATCGAGGTCGGCCGCAGGTCCTGCACCGCCCGTCGCATCCCGCCCGACTCCAGCTGGAACACGCCGAACGTGTCGCCGGACGAGAGCATCTCGTACGTCTTAGCGTCGCCGTCCGGAAGGTTCGATAGATCGACCTCCACGCCGTGGGTGTCCCGGATGACGTCCACCGCCAGGTCCAGGATGGTGAGGTTGGTCAGCCCCAGGAAGTCCATCTTCAGCAGGCCCAGCTCTGCCACCTCATTCATCGCGTACTGGGTCGTCGGCAACGCCTCCTCGTTCCCTGAAGACGGCCGCTGCAGCGGCAGGAAGTTCACCAGAGGCTCCGGCGCGATCACCACCCCCGCGGCGTGGGTGCTGGCGTGGCGCGCCACCCCCTCCAGGGCGCGCGCCGTGTCGATCAGCTTGCGGATATGTTCGTCCCCGTACGCCTCGCGCAGCTCCGCCCCCTCCTCCAGCGCCTTGTCGATCGTCATCACGCCGAACGAGGCCGCCATCGTGGGCACCAGGCGCGCCACCCGGTCCACGTCCGAGTAGGTCATGCCCAGCGCGCGGCCCACATCGCGAATGGAGGCCTTCGCCCCCAGCGTGCCGAAGGTGATGATCTGCGCCACCCGGTCCTGGCCGTACTTCTCCGCAGCGTAGTGGATCATCTCGTCCCGGCGGTCCTCGGCGAAATCGATGTCCACGTCCGGCATCTCCCGCCGCTCCACGTTCAGGAACCGCTCGAACACCAGCTTGTGCTCCAGCGGGTCGATCTCCGTCACGCCCAGACAGTAGAGGATGATCGATGCCGCCGCCGAGCCCCGGATCGCCATCCGGATCTCCTTCTGCCTGGCGTACTGAGCGAAGTCGTTCACCACCAGGATGTAGTCGGCGAAGCCGGTCTGCCCAACGACATCAAGCTCGTACCTCAGCCGCTCGCTCGCCTCCTCGGCATCGCTCTGATAGAGGCGGGCGAGCCCTTCCTGGCAGAGAGCGGCCAGGTGACCTTCGGCGGTAATCCCCTCGGGCACCTCCGCCGTGGGCAGGTGTGGCTGCCCTCCGCCTATGGCGGACAGCGTCAGGTCGCACATCTCGGCGATGCGCCACGTGTTGTCGCAGGCCTCCGGTAGCTCCGGGAACAGCGCCCGCATCTCCTCCTCCGCCTTCAGGCAGTACGAGTCCGAATCACCGGCCATACGCAGACGCTTCTCGTCCAGCACCGATGAGTTAGTGCCGATGCAGAGGAGGATATCCTGGAACGGCGAGTCCTCCCGCCGCACGTAGTGCACGTCGTTCGTCGCCACCAGCGGCAGGTCCGCCTCCCGCGCCAGCTTCACCAGCTCGCGGTTCAGCTCCTCCCCCTCCTCGATGCCGTGCTCCTGCACCTCGATGAAGAAGTCGCCGAACACCTCC
>CBDURB010000126.1:0-5160 GCA_965369585.1 uncultured bacterium | reverse complement strand
CTCTCTTCACCAGTTGACGAGTTCACGGAGGTTGATTAGAATGCCGTACGCTACCCCTAGCCACCTCACCGGAAGGACGTGCTGTCATGGAACGAGAAGAGATGCTAAAGAAGGTGCCCATCTTCGCCGGGCTGGACCGTCGCCACCTCAAGCAGCTCTCCAAGCTGATGGGGCCCCGTGCGTTTAAGGCTGGGGATGTCATTATCAAGGAGAAGGACCAAGCGGCGGGGTTCTTCGTCATCACGTCCGGCAAGGTGGAGGTGGTGCGCGGGGCCGACGGCGACAAGCCGGAGGTGCTGAACACGCTGGGAGCAGGTGAGTTCTTCGGCGAGATGGCGCTGTTCGAAGGGCAGGCCCGCTCCGCCACGGTACGCTGCCTGGAGGACACTGAGCTCCTGGCGATGACCCGCTGGGACTTCAGCGCAGAGCTGAACTCCAACGCGGAGATCGCTGTGGCTGTGCTGGAGACCGTCGTGCGCCGTCTCCGTGAGATCGAGGCACGCCTGACAGGGTAGCCCTCGCTCACTCCAGAATCGCCCCCTGCTCTCGCAGGCGCATCTGCAACCTCGGTACGTCCACATCCTTCACGGCCACGCCATCCTCCAGGGCCATGGCGGCGGCGGTGCCCGCCGCCTCGCCGGTGGCCATGCAGGGCGGTATCTCCTTGGTCGCGTGGTTGACGCGGTGGTCGACGGAGATGCAGCGCCCGGCCGTCAGAAGGTTAGACACGCCTCTGGGCAGAAGGCTGCGATAGGGGATGTTGTAGACGCAGTTGTACTTGGTCCAGTGACCGGTACGGGCGATCGAGTCATCGAAGGAGCGGTCGAGGTCGTCACGTGACATAACGTACTCGCCCTGGAGACGCCTCGACTCCGTGATGCCAAGCTGGTCGGCGATCAGCGATATGTAGGCGTCGCGGAAGGCGGGCACCGAGCCTCGAAGCCGGGCGGCCTCCTCCTTCACCATCCGCCGGCACTCGATCAGCGCCTCCGAGACCTCGACCGGATCGGTAGCGTCTATCCGGAGCTTGGTGCGGGCATCGCCGCCCCAGGGGACGAGGACACGGCCTTCACCCAAGGTGCGGAAGAATAGCCCCTTGCTCCCCTGAAACGCCTCCTCCAGGTCGCCAACGTTGCTCATAAGGAACCAGAGCCAGGGATGGACGCGCTCCAGCTCGAACGGCTCCCCGGCGGCGGCGAACAGATCGCCGTCGCCGCTGGTATCGATGACCACCCTGGGCGTGATCGCCTGCCTGCCGCCCTTGTTCTGGATAACCACTGCCCGGATGACGCCGTCCTCCACCACCGGCTCACAGGCCCAGGTGTGATACAGGGGGCGGACGCCGGCCTCCTGCAGCATCTCATCGGCGGCGAAGATGAACTCGTGTGGCTCGAAGGCGACGGAATAGCGCACGCGGTGGGGGCCGCGGCCCCAGACGAGCCCCCAGCGAGAGTAGTGCTCGACGAGCTGGCTGTCCGGATCGTTCCACTGCCCCTCAGGCGGGTAGTGGACAGCGCCTCGCCGCTCCATGCGATCGACGATCTCCTGACAGACGCCGCCCACCGCCTGACGGCCGGCGCCGTCGTCCATGGTGAGGAGGAGGATGATCAGCCCGCCGCTGGCGAGGCCGCCGAGGTAGCCGAAGCGCTCCACGAGCATGACCTCCGCCCCGTTGCGCGCGGCCGCCGTCGCCGCCGATAGCCCCGCCGAGCCTCCGCCGACCACCAGCACGTCCGGCTCAGCCACGATGGGGACGTGTGATTCCGGCAGGACAACGTGGCGTCCCGAGAGCTCTGCCAATGCCGCGTCCGTCCTACGCGGGCCGGGCGACGCCCTTGATGTGCGGCCGGACGAAGATCATAGGCGGGATCGGCGGATGGGGCTTGGTCAGCTCGATCCGCTCGAACTCGAAGCCAACCTCTCGGACGGCGCTGGCGATATCCCGGTTGGGGTGACAGCCGGCGCCGACCCACCGCCACAGAGGCGTGATGAGGTCCTGCCAGAAGGCGCCAAAAGCGTACTCGTAGCGGACGTGCTCATACATACGCAGCTCGCCGGACGGCTTTAGCACCCGTCGCACCTCTGAGAGCGCCAGCAGGGGATCGCCCACGCTGCACATCACAAGCGTGCTCACTACCGTATCGAACGATGCGTCATCAAAAGGCAGATTCTCGGCGGAGGCTTGCCGCAGCTCGATGGGCCGGCCAACCTTCTCCGCGCGGCGCTTGGCCCGCTGCAGCATGTAGGGGTCAGGCTCGGCAGCGAAGATCTCCTCGGCATGGTCGTTGTAGTAGGGGAAGTTGGCCCCGGTGCCAGCGCCGATCTCCAGTACGCGACCTCTGGCTCCGCCCGCAATCTCCTCTCGGATTTCCCTCATGAACGACCGCTCGCCGGAGGCCATCATACGGTCGTAGATGGAGGCGAACCACTTGTGTCCCTTTTGGTCTTGAGTCATGTACGGAGAGCCCTCCTAGCTTGGCCCTTCGCGCCAGCGGCCGCGGCCATCATCGGTCTTGCGGGCGGCCTGCGCGTGCATGAGCGTCTCCTCTACGATGACATCCGTCGAGTCGATTTTGCTGAAGGCGTAGGACAGAAACGCGTCCGGGTCTACCTCGCAGAGGATCTTGCCGCTGGTGTAGGACACGCTCTCAGTGTAGACCGCCTGTATAACCTGGGTCACAGGTACGTCCGCTACCGGATCGTGCGGGGATTCGCGGAACACCAATTCGCCCCTGCCGTGCTGCGACGCCTGGATGTTGACCTCAGTGGCTATATGCACCAGCAGAGGCGGATAATCGAAACCGCTGCCGTCCGGACGGGGCAGGTACTTGAAGTGAAACGTTGAGGTCTGGTGCCGGCCTGTGGGGCCGTCACCCTCCATGCGCCCACGCAGGCTCATGTAGCGGATATCGTAGCGCATGGCCGAGCCCCAGACATGATCACCCTGGCTCTCGAACACTATCTGGGCGAGCTTCTTGGGCTCGCCGTAGAGCTCGCGGCCGAAGGTGACCGCTGCGTCGGTGGACATGGGCATTGTGAGGCAGTAGTCGCCGACGAGGTCGCCGTAGCGGGCGCGCAGGTAGAGGGCGGCGCCCATGAACGGGCCCACGCAGTTCGAGTTCCCAATGTCGCCGACCCAGGCCGACGCCAGCGGCTCCGGAGTCGGCTCCAGGGGAGGCGGCAGAAGCGCTTGCACCGCCTCGGGAGTCGTCTCGAATATCACGGTCAGAGATCGAGCGGCCATGAAATGGGGCCGAGCGTAGATAGCCTGGATGCTTTTTACCTCGTCCGAGGTCTTGACGAATCGCACTCTATCCTCCTGCCGACTGAACCGCACACATAATAGCACGCGAAATATGGCCGGGCGCGGCCTCGCCTTCCGGTAAGCGGGGTCGTTTGCCATAATGAAAATACCGCCCCACTTAGACCGCAGAGGGAGTATGCCCGCCGACGCCGCAGATAGCAATGCCACGCCTGTACCCGCGGCATTCGATGAGTCCAACCTAACCCGGACCGTCCTCCGCCTCGCCTGGCCCGTCGTCATCCAGCAAGTGGCCCTGACCACGGTTCAACTCGTGGACACGTTCCTCGTGGGCCACCTGGGAGCGGACGCGCTGGCCGGCGTGGGACTAGCGTCGATACTGTACTGGGTACCGATCTCCGGGATGATGGCCGTCGGTATCGGGGCGACGGCGGTGGTAGCACGGAACGTGGGCGCGGGCAATCCCGGGCGCGCCGAAGTGACGCTGCGCAGCGCCCAAATGCTAGCTCTGATCTGGGGCCTGGCGATGGCGGCCGTGTACTTCGTGGCGGCGGCGCCTATGTTGCGCATCATGGGAGCAGAGCCCGCGGCCCTGAACCAGGGGGTGGACTACATGCAGGCCGCCGCCCTCGGTATCCCGTTCTACAGCGTGCTGTTCGCCAGCAACGCCTGCCTTCAAGGGGCCGGCGATACGCGCACTCCCATGCTGATCATGCTGGCGGTCAACCTGATTAACGGCATCCTTTCGTGGGTCCTGATCAACGGGCTCGGACCGTTCCCGGAGTACGGCGTAACGGGGGCCGGTCTCGGCTATTTCGGCGCCGCCATCGCGGGCGCTGTGCTTGCGGCCTATTCGGTCCTCCGGAGAGACAGTGTCGTGCACCTGAGCCCATCGAAGGTGACATCCATTGAGTCGGTGGAGACAAGGCGCATTCTCAGGGTGGGTCTGCCGACAGGCGCGGAGCAACTCCAGTTCATGGCCTCCTTCCTGCTCTACACCCGCATCATCGCGACCCTGGGTACGACAGCGCTCGCCGCCCACCAGGTGGCGCTTCGAATTGAAGGGCTGACGTTTCAGCCTGGGTTCGCGCTGGGAGTTGCCGCGACTACGCTGGTCGGACAGGCCCTAGGGGCCAAGCGGCCGGACCTGGCGGAGAAGGCGGCCGCAGCCGCCGGTCGCATCGCATTCGTGTTCATGACCGCCGTGGGAGTGACGCTCATGATCTTCGGCGGACCGATAACGCGGCTGTTCATCGACGATGACGAAGTAGTCGACATCGGGCGCAAGCTGCTGCTCATCTTCGGCATCGCGCTGCCGGCGCTCTCCATCAGCATGTCGCTGGGCGGCGCCCTGCGGGGGGCCGGCGATACACGGGCCGTGCTCGGTATCATGACCATCGGTGTATGGGGGGTCCGTCTCGTGCCGGCGTATTTCCTGGCGATAGTTGTCGGCCTGGGCGTGCCCGGCGCCTGGCTGGCCGCCGTCATGGACATAAATACTCGCGCCCTGCTCATGTTTCTCCGCTTCCGGCAGGGCCGTTGGAAGCGGATAGACGTGTGATCGTGGTGAGCGATTCGCCTAGTATAGAGGCCTGTCCTCTTTAGACGCTCACGCATCGATGCTAGAATAGCCTCTGGAGTCTCTCCTCATGGGCAACGTTATCATGTACACCCTGCGCAACTGTCCGACGTGCGATAAGGCACGTGCGGCGCTCTCAGAACGCGGAGTTGAGTACGAAGAGAGACGTGTGGATGATAACGAGGAGTGGTGGGAAGAAGCCCTCAAGTACGCCTTTACGGTCCCTGTCATAATCTGGGGCGAAGGTGATGTCGAGATCGGCTGGGAGGGCGAGCATGGCTGAGAGATCAGCTAAGGGGGGCCGGGCGCCCTCCAGGCG
>CBDURB010000125.1:0-5168 GCA_965369585.1 uncultured bacterium | reverse complement strand
GCGCATCACTCTACATCGCGCTCCTGTGGACTGCGATTCTCCTGTTTGCAGCCGCCAAGCTCGTGCCAATCGTGGCAGATATACTGATTGCCCGCGCTTCTGCGGCGGGCGGAGGTATGTGAGAATGAGGAAGAAGCCGCTGGTATTCGACGCCACTGTGGCGCGAGGCCACTCCACTCCTATGACTGGGGACATTTCAACAGCCTGCGCCCACCTTGCATATCTATGGCCTGTAAGGTGTTCTGCGCCTCGTATCCCGCGCACCCTGCTTGTCGGCATCAAGCCGGGCGAATCGCACCACGTCCGTATCACCGTGGAGCGGATAGATGACTAGAAAGGGGGCGAAGATGGCAAAGCAAGGGCTGGCCCTGAGATTGAAGGACCACCTGCCCGACTTCACCGGCCACGCGGCTCTGTACGAGCTTGACCCGCCACTTGAGGCCGCTTCTTGGGACGATGACGAGACCGCAGCGACGCATAAGTTCGTCATCGTAAGCGCAACCAACGCGATGTTCACTGGCTCTGAAACCTACATCTTCCCGGCCACGCCAGACGGGCAGATAACGGACTACGGCGAGCTCCCAGGTTCGATGAGAGGCACGCTCTCTCATGCAGAGGCCCTAAGAGAAGCGGGCTATGAGATCGGGGGACACGTTGAGGACTGATCCCCAGCCAACGGCCCGCACCTGCTACACGCTCCTGGTACTCTCGATACTGGCCTATGCGTGCGCGCTCGCGTGGATCGCGTGTGGCGCACCCCTACCGTGGAGGTAAGAGAAGATGCACCCGCTGATCGTGCTGGTTCTGATATGGCTGGCGTGCGCCGCGCTCGGCTGTCTATGGTTCGCCGGCGCGTCCCGCCAGAAGGAGGGAGAAGATGAGTAACCATAATCCAACGATACACCGCCGTTTGACCTGCCCCCGTTGTGGAGCGCACTTGGAATCAATCCTCGTAACCGTGGAGGTTGACGCAGCCATGCCAAAGTTCAACATAGGCGACCGCGTGCGAATCCGTAAGACCGACGTTCAGCGGGCAGACTGGAGTGGTGTCGTCAGCTTCTCCCGAACAGACTTCACCGGGCGCTGGCACTACCTTATCGACTGGGACGCGAATCCTCCAGCCCTCCCCGTCCCAACAGATGGCGCGCTCCGCGGTCTAGTCTCCGAAAATTGGCTCAAGCACGACACGCGGAAGCGCCCCAATACAGGAGGACAAGATGTATAAGGACAAACTCGTCGTTACTGAGGGCCGACCGGGGATGTTCTGCCTCACTTGCGGCTGCGAACATCTCACGTCTGCCGATACCGCTAACCGCTACGTGCTCCAAAAGATCGCCGACACCGTCAACGCCTGCGCGGAGGCGGGCATCACTAACCCGGCGGCGCTGCCCGCCCTTGTCTCGCTCGTCCGCAAGTACATCCCGGAGATTGACAGCGACGAAGGGTCTCTTGCACTTGAGTTCGGTGGCGAGCCCGACACCAAGTCCGAGACACTCGCCGCCGCGCTCGCAGCCGCTACGGGAGAGTCTGACAATGACAAATGACGGACGCTGGCACCCGTACCTTACAACCGAACTGCTGCGGCGTCTGGAGGATGCCTGCGCGGATGTTGAGAGGCTCCGGCGGGCGGGCCAACCCCTGCCGAACGTCGGGCTTGAAGTGCTGGAGGGCGGGCATGTGCGCGTCGGCAGCGCCGTCGCACGTATGATGGCAGCCGAATGGCTGGAACGCTATGCGCTGGCGCTCAAGATCAGAGTGAACGAACTGGAATCTGAACGGGAGAGGGGATCACCCGCACCGTAGCCCACTAGACACCCACCACCTATCCGCTCTCGGCCCCCGGCTCTGCCTCTGCCGGGGGCTCCTGCCGTTCGGGTTGCACCCATTGACGGATTGCCTCCCGCTCGCGGTCCTCTAGTATAACGTCCCGTGCTCGCCGTAGGGCGGCGATGTCCTTGCGGGTTCTTTCAATCTCCTTGTTGATGGCTTCCCGGAACTCGTCGAATGTCATCTTCTGCTCCGGTTTCCTGCCGCTGGTAGTCGTCTAGGAGTCGGGCGATTCGGTAGAGATACCATGCTGTTCGCACAGTTCGCGCAGCCGCCTGATCTCTGCCTGCGCTTCGGTTGTCTCTTGCCCGAGTGCGAGAAGCTGGAGCCAGTCGAAGAAGTCGCCGAACACCACGGGACGGTAGCCGTGTGTCGGCCTTCGGGCCAGTATCCACCACCTCTTTGGACCTGCCTGCTGTCGCGCTTTCTCTATCCACTCGTGGACGTGCCATGTTTTCTGGTCCTTGCACTCTACCAGATCGCCCGCAAGAGCGTTGTCGCGTGACCAGTTGTCGCCCTTCACGTCTAGCGCGCCGCTCCCGGCTGTGCGGCCACCCCTGCCGCCCAGCATCTTGACGGCTTCCTTCGCACACCAACGCTCAAAGCGTTTCCACGGCTTGTCTGGCATCCCGCTCCTAGTCAGGGGCCGCAGCGCACCCTGCCCCGCTTGCCAGATTCGGACGGGGTAGGCTGACTCGCGCCCTATGCACTACGGCCCCCTGCCTCAAAGGTAAGTCTTGGAAAGGTGGATGGGGTTGCCCCCATCCCCAGCTATGTCGGTACTGCCCCGCCAGCGTCGAAGGAGCGGACGGGTGTGCTGCATAGACCCTCCTCGCTGTGACAAGTTACGCGGGACTGTCCGCTCGCATGGTGAGCGTGTGGCTGCTAGCGCTACTCCACCAGACGTACGGACTGGGCCGGACGTAGATCGGATACGGCCACGGTTGCGGTGACGCCACGGTTACCACCGGAGCATCGAATAGCTCCGAGAGAGCCTCATGTAGTCTCTTCGCCTCGCGGATGCTGAGCTTCGCATCCTTCCCGTTGATGCGGACGACCAGCGCCTTCACTACCTGCTTCTCGGCCATCTCTCCCTCCCATGTTACAAGTGCCCAGCTTGTACTGCGTCGGCTACAGGCTCCCGGCTTGTGCGCCTATCGTTTGACTTTCGAGAATCACCGGGATTCGTTTGACCGCGCTCCCGCTGCGCCCGTTGCAATCCACTCGCAGAAGTTAGCGGTATCCGGTGACTTATGAGAGTGAAGTGCTCGGATAGAAACCCCCATACTTATCTACATCTCTAGGTGATACTGTCAGGGGGCGAGCGCGGCGTCGAGGTGTGAGTGCGTCCGTGACGATCTCACTTACCAGCGCCCTCCCTACTGCCACGGAGCTTCGGTAGCCCGCCCCCATCCTCTCCCCAGCCCTCGCTGGCCGTCGGTAGGATTCCCCGCCCGAAGGCGGTCGCGTATGGAGCCTTGCCGTAGGTGCGAGGGCCAGGGGTGTGTCAGTTCGTCTCTTCATAGACGTGCCAGACAAGCGTGCCGCCAGCCGTCACGCACGTTCCCAAGAACCGGAGCCCTGCAAACACTTCCTCTGGGTGCGCGTCCCCCGTGCCGAAGACTCGCAGTATCCGGCAGCCCATACGCGCGTCAGGGTAAACCAACCCCCACACACAGACGTCGCCGCACTGCTCAGCTACAGAGAGGAACGCTGTGCCCCGGGGTACGTTAAGCGTCACGACACCCTGAATCGGCACCGGCCACTTCCAGATTACCCGCTTACTCATCACTCCTCCTTCTTGCGCGGGGCCAGGAACGCTATGCTCCCGCCGTCGCGGGGCACGTAGCCGTTGTGGCAGATGATGGTAATGACCGGCACCTTGCCCGTGCCGCCGCAGTCGGGGCAGTCTTCCTTCCAGACACGATGGCTTCCGTTCTCGGTGAAGCGTTCCTCGTCATTGACCTCGACTACGCCGCTGCCTTCACACGTTGGGCAATCGCCCTCCTCCCGCTGCACCGTCCCGTAGCCCTCGGGGATAGCGATGCCGATGCGGTTGAGAATGTAACAGACCGCCGCCTGGATACCTTGCGTGGGCGTGGGGCCAAGGAAATCCGAGCCGATGAGCTCATCTACCAGCCCCTCCACCGTCACATCGTCGAGCACGACCGGCGAGTGCGCGGGGCCGACGAGGGGAAGGTCACCGTACTGATACATGAATCGCTCGTGCGGCGTCATACTGTTCATCTGGTGCGTTGTCCACGCGAAGTCGCTGTCGGCGTGATCGTATGCGTCCTCTATCGTCCTCACGTCACTCATCGCGCCCCTCCTTGCGCTCGCCGTCCTTCCGGTAATCGGGATGCCGTATCACGCCCAGCATGGCCCACAGGCAGACGGTCACGACCGCGGCTAGCGGCACGTCCTCGCACTTGTCGTCCTGCTCCTGCGCCCAGCGCAGGGTCCTATGGACAGCATCAATGACCTTCGGTACGTCCATCGTTCTCCTCCTTGCGGGGCGGGTTGACTGCCCGCACCAGTCAATCGTATGGTCCTAGCAGTCATTGAGTAGTCCGTGTATTGCCCAGCGCGCCGCTCATGCTACGCGATGTCGGATGCTTCTCACTCATGTCCGCTCCTCGCTTTCTCGCCGCTTGATGTAGATGGTGTCGCCGGGGTTGGCCCACACATGGTCTGCCTTCTCTGGGCCCGTCCAGATACAAGCGTAGCTCACGGGCTCCACCACCTCATCAGCCACCACGAACGGGCCAAGGGCGGTGAGGGCCTGCGTCAGTCGCTGATCGGCTACGACGAAGAATGCATCTACGTCGTGAAACGCCCCCGGTGTTGCCGCAAGCGCTTCGGCAATCGGCTGTCGTGCCGCCTCCCACGCCTCCCTCGTCATGATGTACGGCTTGGCGTCGGGGCCTGCGGGATGGATGATGGGGAGATCGCCGTACTCGTTCAGGAAGTCACAAGTCAGGCGCGCCCAAGATTCGCGCCGGCAGGAGTAGTCACGGTTCCATGCATCCCTCAGCGTCTCACTCATCCCGTCCTCCGTTCGAGTAGGGCGATGCGGTTGCAGGCATCATTCACCTCGTACGTGTAGGCCCATGTCAGGCGTCGGGGGGCTTCCGGCTCATCATCCGTGCGAGTTCCAAGCACAGTCCGGCTAGGTCTATCGCTTCGTAGGCAACGGCTTTCGTGCGCTCGCGCAACAAGGGAAGCCTGTCAGCTCCCTCCCGGTCAACCTGAGCCCAGAGACCCAGAACCGCGCGCGCCACCTCACCCAACTCCTCCGTCATACACACAATCATCGTGCCAACGTCTTGCTCGCCCCACTT
>CBDURB010000124.1:0-5214 GCA_965369585.1 uncultured bacterium | reverse complement strand
AGACACATTCACCGGCACGGAGCTGGCCCAGCCTAGTCCGGCGATCGCGGCGATGACCGCTCCTATCCCGATTCCAATCCTTGGCACGCCCAGAGTCTACCACTGGCGTAGACCGCGAAACAGCTGTAAACTCAGCTTTTAACAACGTCCGTTCTGTGGGCCTTCAGAGAAGCCCACCACTGCGCACCAAGCGCTATAAGCGTAGCGAAGAATCTCGCGGCCCGCTCCGGGCCTACTCCAGGTAGTCCTTCAGCTTCTTGCTGCGGCTGGGGTGCCGCAGCTTCCGCAGCGCCTTCGCCTCTATCTGGCGGATGCGCTCCCGCGTCACGTTGAACTCCCGCCCCACCTCTTCCAGCGTCCGGCTCCGCCCGTCCTCCAGACCGAACCGCAGCACCAGCACCTTCTGCTCTCGCGGCGTCAGCGAGCTCAGTACGTCTCGCACCTGCTCCTTCAGCAGCTGGTGCGAGGCCGCCTCTGCCGGCGCCATCGACCCCTGGTCCTCGATGAAGTCCCCTAGGTGCGAGTCCTCCTCCTCACCTATCGGCGTCTCCAGCGAAACCGGCTCCTGCGATACCTTGATAATCTCCCGCACCTTGTCCGACTGGATCTCCATCCCCTTGCCGATCTCTTCGCTCGTCGGCTCACGCCCATACTCCTGCACCAGCCGCCGGCTGATGCGTACCAGCTTGTTGATCGTCTCCACCATGTGGACCGGGATGCGGATAGTGCGCGCCTGGTCGGCGATGGCGCGCGTGATCGCCTGGCGGATCCACCACGTCGCATAGGTGCTGAACTTGTAACCCTTACGGTAGTCGAACTTCTCCACCGCCCGGATGAGGCCGATGTTCCCCTCCTGGATCAGGTCCAGGAGCGACATCCCGCGGCCGATGTACTTCTTGGCGACGCTGACCACGAGGCGCAGGTTCGCCTCGGTCAACCGCTTCTCGGCGCGGAATCCCTCCTCCTTCAGCCGCTGAAAATGCGTTCGGATCATCTCATCCTCAGAGGCAAGCTTGTCCGCCAGCCACTCCGGGGGCGGCAGCAGGTTCTTGTCCCCGTTGGCCGCCTCCGCCGCCAGAGCCATCAGCCCCGGCGATAGGATGTGCGTGATGATCGATATCTGTACCAGGTGCTGGCGCGCCACTACTTCGTCGCCCTTGAGCCGCGCGGCCAGCTTCTCAAGCATCTCCTCATCCGCCACCGCGTCCACCAGGTTTCGGAACTGTTCTTCGGTGATCAGATCCGGCAGCGATAGCTTCTGCAGCTTGAGGTCTCTCGTCACGAAGCGCAGCGATTTAGAGATCTCAGCCAGGTGTATGAGAAGGCCTGCCAGCACGTCCACACCGCGCGCCCTCCGGCCGGTCACCTCGAAGAACTCATTCTCAATTCGCTGGATTCGGTCGCCCTCCTCCATGTAGCGCGCCAGCACCTTCTCGTCCGCAGCGGTGAGGAGACGCACCTTACCGATCTCGCGGAGGTACATCCGGACCGGGTCGTCGATCCCTTCCTCCAGCTCGGCGCTGGCTGCCGCACGCTCAACCTCCTCCATCTTCTCGCCCGTAGGCTCGCCCCACTCCTTTAGCTCTATCGCTGTGCGGGAAGCGATGCGAGGGGATGCGACCGACTCATCGCCGCTCTCGTCCGTAGCGGCGGGTGCTCTGCCACTGCCGCCTTTGCCCAGCTCCGCCACCGTATCCTCTTCGCTATCGGCGTCGTCTACAGCATCCTCGAGGAGATCGTCTGCAAGACGATCCCTCTTGCGCTCGCGGTTGAGCAACTCTCGCTTGTCTGCGAACTCTTTAGCCATTGACTATCGTTTCGGCGGCTTCGCCGCTCCCTTCCTTCTTTTCTCTTCCCTCTAACTCTTTAGCATGCAATTTCAGGCCGGTCTCCAACTCTCTGCGCTGCAAGTTGACCGCCTCCTTCACCGTCTCGTCCTCCACTGCGACATCGGCCGCGGCGGCCTCCGCCAGAGTCGAGGCTCCCAGCTCTTCCTCCGTCTCCGCCAGCAGCGATTCGATCTCCCGTCGCTCGGCCTCGATCTGGCGACGCTCCAGACGGCCGCGACAGTCCGCTAGCGCGTCCTCGGCCTGCTTGGCGGAGAACTCAGGTAGTCTCCAAGTTACTAGACGCTCAAAGTGCCCCTTCAGTTCCTCCGGCAGCGCCTCCTTAACCATATCTGACTCTGGTGACTGTTTCCAGGCGCTGAGTACCTCACGGTTGGCGCTCTCCCAGAGGAGCCCCTCCGGGACCTCCAGACCTGCCTCTCGCAGATGAGGATGGCGCAGCAGCAGCGCCAGGAGGAACCCCTCCGGCCCTCTGCTAACCCGCGTATCTTGTAACGATGGTTTCCCCTCCAGAGGTTCGGGCGCTCGCCTCGTCCTGCGCCGGCGGCCCACCAGGCGCGATAGCTCCTCCTCCTTCACCAGCGATAGCCGCGACAGCCGCTGCAGGTAGTGGGCCCGCACAACGGCGTCTTTTATCGGCTCCAGCAGTGGTAGGAGCTCCTGCACCGCCTCTGACCTTCCCCGCGGCGCCGACAAGTCGTGCCTCGATCCCGCCGCCTGGAAGCGGTAGTCCAGCACCGGCAGCGCCGATGCGATCAGCTCTCGCCAGGCGTCAGAGTCGGAGCGGATCACGTCGTCAGGGTCGTGGCCCTCAGGCAGCATCGCCACCTTCAGGTCAACCGATGTCGCATCCTGGTAACGGACCAGCCCCTGCCAGGTTACGACAGGCACCGTCTCCCGGTCCTCGCCCTGGCTGAGCGCCTCCTCCACCACCTCATGCCCCCGTAGCGCCGCCTCGCTGCCGGCGGTGTCGGCGTCCAGCGCTAGCACGATGCTCCGCGTCTGGCGCTTCAGCAGGCGCACCTGCCGCTCCGTCAGCGACGTTCCCATCGTTGCCACCACGTTGTCGAACCCCTGCTGATGAGCGGCGATAACGTCCATGTAACCCTCTACGATTACGGCCTTGCCCTCCCGGCGGATGCCGTCCTGCGCCCGCTCCAGGGCATATAGCATGCCACCCTTGTCAAATAGCGCCGTCTGCGCCGTGTTCAGGTACTTCGGTACGCTCTCGTCCAGCGTCCGCGCCCCGAACCCGGTGAAGCGGCCGCGCACATCCCGGATCGGGAACATCAGCCGGCCCCGGAACCGGTCGTGCAGCCCCCGCTCACCTTCGACGAGGAGCCCGGCCGCCAGCAGCTCGGCGTCTGAGTAGCCGCGCTCCCGCAGGTGCTCGCGTGTAGCCTCCCAGGACGGCGGGCTGTAGCCGATAAGGAATGTCTCCGCGGTGGGCCCGTCGATGCCTCGCTTCTGGACGTACCCCCATGCGCTCTTGCCTATGTCATCCTTGACCAGCAGCTCGTGATACCAGCGGGCGGCGGTCTCGTTGGCGGAATGTACGCGCTCCCGCTGTCGCTCCTCCTCTGGCCGGCGCCGGCGCTCCGGCAGGTCTACGCCCGCACGGGTGGCGAGCAGGCGCAGCGCCTCGGGGAACTCGACCCCTTCTCTGCGCATGACGAACGAGAAGACGTCGCCGCCCGTGCCGCAGGCGCCGAAGCAGTGCCAGCTCTGCCGCTCAGGGGAGACGATGAAGGAAGGCGTCTTTTCGCTATGGAAAGGACAGTTCGCCTTAAAGCTCCGCCCCACTCGCTTTAGCTGGACGTACTGGCCTACGACCTCGACTATATCAAGTCGCGCCTTGATCTCTTCAACTTCGTTCATAGTCCTGGCGTCTGCCCTACCTTTCGAGAAGGTACCGACTGGTCAGTACGCTGGCGCGGTGCAGCATCTGAGGCCCGCTGGATCGGAAGCTACATTCTATCACACTCGTTGACGTCCATATTCTACAACAACCAAAACCCGAAAAAGTTACGCATCGATGTTAGACAATGCTTTCCTAAATAGTGCGGATCGTGCCTATACTCGATGCCCCAGCCGCTCCGCTGTGGTCAGGGCGAACCCATCCGTCATCCCGGCGACGTAGTCCGCCACTCGGCGCCACGGCGGGTCCGATGCGATGACGAAATCGCTGTCGATCTCCTCCGGCCGCGAGAGGTAATGCCGGAACAGGAAGCGAACAACCTGTTTCGCCTGCTCCGCCTCCTCCCGCCGCCCTTCCCACAGATACACCCGCTGGAACATAAACTCCCGCAGTACGTTCGCCGCCGCCAGCACCCCCTCGCTCATCCCGATCATGGGTGGCTCTCCACCCCCCACCTCACCCGTCGCCGACCATGAGTGCTCTACGATGTCCCTGACCAGCGTATCGATCCGTTGCGAGTGGCGGCTCCCCAGCGTCTCCGTCACCTCCCGCGGCAGCTCCTCCTCGCTGATCAGCCCCGCCCGTATCGCGTCGCCGATGTCGTGGTTGATGTACGCCACCGCATCGGACAGCTTCACCACCTGCCCCTCAAGCGTCGCCGGCGTGCCGTACCCCTCGGCCAGGATATCCTCCCGCACCTTGGAGCTGTTAACGATCGCGTCGCGCACCTCCCAGGTCAGATTCAGCCCCGTCTGGCCGCCGGGCCGGCGCGCCAGCTTCTCCACCACCCGCAGGCTCTGCTCCGCGTGCCGGAACCCCTCCGGCGGCGAGGTGGAGCCCTCGTTCTCGCCAAGCGCGCGAAGCTCGTCCGAAAGCGCCTGCTCCCCCGTGTGCCCGAACGGCGGGTGCCCCAGGTCGTGGCCCAGCGCCGACGCCTCCGCCAGGTCCTCGTTCAGGTCCAGCGCCCGCGTGATGGTGCGCGCGATCTGCGCCACCTCCAGCGTGTGCGTCAGCCGCGTCACGAAATGATCCCCCACCGGCGCGATGAACACCTGCGTCTTGTGCTTCAGCCGCCTGAACGCCTTCGAGTGGATTATCCGGTCGCGGTCACGCTGGAACTCCGTCCGCACCGGCGAGGGCTCCTGCGGCGTCTCGCGGCCGCGACTCTCGAAGCTCTTCGCCGCGTACGGCGACCGCAGCCGCTCCCGCTCCTCCAGCCGCCGCCGCACAACGCTCAGGTCCATATCGAGCGCATTCTACACGATTGGCAGGCGAACGCGAAGGGTTGGCCGTCAAGTTCTAGCGTACTGGATGCGCCGCGCCATCGCGGCTACCCGATAGGCTCTCGCGTCATCGTCCAGAAGCGAGGCCCGCCCCCGGGCAGATCGTCTTCGACCACTACCTCGAACCCGTGCTTCTCGTAGAACGACACGTTGATCTCCTTGGCGG
>CBDURB010000123.1:0-5216 GCA_965369585.1 uncultured bacterium | reverse complement strand
ACGGAAGCCGTCCGCGGCCGCGCTCGCCTCACCTACCCAGAACCCAGCGAGGACGCTCCCTGGCACCTGCTCCAGCCGTTGAGCATGATCTCCGCCACCTACTCAGTTGGCGACACAGAGCTGCCCCTGGCCCGCTTCGTTATGCCGTACTGAGAGCCGCCAGCCGTAGCGGCGGATAGAACGAATCGGGCCCCCGAAGCTGTGTCCGGGAGCCCGTTGGGTCTCTGGAGGATAACGCCTAGTTTTTCGGCGGGTCCAGGTACTGACGCAGCATCGGGTACATCCGATCTCTGCGATCACCCAGACCGGCCACCGTGAGGCGGTGCATGTACTCGTTCACGCGCTTTCGTTGCACCGCGATGGACATCTGGATGCCCTTGTCGAAGTTGTTGACGCCACCGCCCATGAGGATCGCCAGCGCCTCGAACAGGACGAAGGATCCGGCGTCATTGGTGGGGTCAGGCGCCAGGGTAGACTCAACCTTGTCCAGGTAGTGGTGGATCTCCTCCCGCCGCCAGGGCTCCGTGTCCATGACGTGCTTCAGGTGCATCACGCCGAAGCCCAGGTGGCGAGACTCGTCCTGGCCGCAGAGCCGGAAGATGCGCTTCTCAGCCTCGTTCTGACCGATGTACTCACCCATGCGGAATAGGGACTGGATGAAGCCTTCGGCGGCCACGTGCATGATGGCAGACATCTCCGTGAAGTCCTTGGCCTCAATGATCACGCGCAGGCCGTCCTGCGGGAGTGAGGAGAGGAGTCCGCCGCCATTAGCCAGGGCGCGCTTACGGAACACATCCAGGTGCCGCGCCTCGTCCATGATCTGGGAGAGAAGAAACAGCTTCACCTCATGGTGCTCGCTGTTGATCTTCGGCAGCCACTGGGCAGGCGTGTCGCCGGCGATAAACTCGACCTCGGTAAGGAAGGTGCAGAGCTGGCACATCGCCCGCTCCATGTCGTCTGGAAGGGGCTCGATGCTCTCCCAGGGAATGTCGGTAGCCGAAGACCACTGACGCTGCACCCCCTCCTCGTAGAGAAGGCGAGCGTTCGCCGAATAGGTATCGGCGCTGTTGGTATAGGTGGCAGGCAGACGGGGCGCGTCAGGTCGGGCGAAGGCGCCGCGTGGCCTCAGGCTTTGGTTATCGGTGTGCTCCGGCACCTCGCCGTAAGGGCCGATCTCGATCTCATCCAGGGTTAGGCCACGCTTGCCGGGCTTGGCGCGTATGCCCCAATGACTCTCCTCGCCCAGATTAAGCCAGCTGAGGTCCAGCTCAGGGGCCTCCGATTCGCTACGCAACTTCTGCAACGTATCAACATCTATAGCCATGCAAAGACCTCCGGAGTGGCAACCCGCAAAATTAGCAACTGCTAAGGTAATTAATTTGTAGCACGCCCTATCTGACTTGTCAAGCGATCCCCTGCCACTTAGGGCGTACATCGATCCGGTTGCGTCAATCGCCGTCGCAATGCCATTGGCAGGGCCTGCTATTGACCCTAGAGGAGTGGCGATGCTAAGTTGCAAGCGCCGCCACTGAAGCGACATAACCTGCATGAATGCCGACACCACCGCCTCCAACAAGACCGGCGGCGCCAAACAAACCCGCCGCGGCCCACATACTCGCAAGCAGATCCTTGACGCCTCGCTGCATCTATTCTCCAGACGGGGCTTCGCCCGCACCACAGTCCGGGACATCGCCCGCGAGGCGGGCATAACCGACGCCGCCATCTTCTACCACTTCCAGTCCAAGCGCGAGGTGCTGAAGGCGCTCGTCGAGGAGCGCGGCTTCGTCGCCGGACTCCAGCAGTTGGAGCGCGTGTCCACCGATCTCCCGCTGCAGGAGACTCTCCTCTGGATGACCAGGGGCGCGATCAACATCATGGACGAGAACCGCGACTTCCTGCGTCTGATCATCATGGAGGGGCTGGGCGGCGATGAGTCCGCCCTTGAGCAGTACCGCCGCCTGGTGGACCTCTGGGAGAGCGCTCTCACCACCGTCCTCCAACGCTACGCGGAAAAAGGAGAGCTGCGAGATAATTCGCCGCAGGCGATGGCGCGTCAGGTCATCTACCTCATCCTCATGGCCTTTCAGGACACCCTGATGGGACGCCACGTTTCGCCTGAGGCCGCGCCGGAAGAGCGCCGGCAGGCCCTGGCGGCGTTCGTCGGCGACGCGATGAACCACTTACTGCCGCATCCGCAGACGAGTTGAGAGGGTGCGGCCTTCAGGCAGGCCGTCTCCAGGTGCTCACGATTGACAGGAAAAAGGGAGAGGCCGGACCCTTGTAGGCTATCGGCCTCTCCTGCGTCAGCCCTTCGGAGAACGCCCTACGCCTTGGAGGTGAGGGGGCACTCGAAGACGTCGCCGGGGGCGCTGATGGTCACGAGGCCGGCGTTAGCCGCGGCGATGATATCCTCCTCGGACGTCAGTTCCGTACCCGGGCCGGCGCCGATCGGCATGACCATGTGGGGCAGCCAGCGGCCGCCGTTGTAGTCGGAGTCGCCGGGCGCCGCATCAGACACCAGAGGCGTGACGGTGTTGCTGGCGACAATGTACAGATCATCGGTGGTCTCCAGATCCGCCACGCTGGGTACGGTGGTGTCAGGGACGTGAGAGAACTGCACCGTGCCACTCGGACTGAGCGGAACGACAGCGTTGTAGCGCACGCCGTCCACCCAGACCGTCGGTTGGTCGGGCGGACTGGCAAAGGCCTGGCTCGTCGCGGCTAGGGCGATCGCGGTCAGCAGGGCCAGTACCGCTCCTAGAACCGAGAGACGAACCGGGGTGATAGTCTTGGTCACTTTCGTCCTCCTTCCGGGTCCCTATGAACCCACTGCAAACGTACTTTGGACTCAAGCTTAGACAGCGAAGCTTACAGAACCCTTAAGCAGGTTACAGCGCGCTTAAAGAACGCCTCGAATGCGCGCGCTTTAAGGGATTGTTAAGGTTTGATGCGTCCCGCGGATAACTCCCCAACGTATAATCGAACACATGGACGCCACGATTCTTCTCGTTGATGACGAGCCGATGGTGACGGACGTGGTGGAGCGCTACCTCCGCCGCGAAGGCTTTCAGGTGCTACTGGCTGCAGACGGCGAAGCAGCCGTCGCCACCGCCCGGGAAAGCGCCCCCGACCTGATCCTCCTCGACCTCATGCTCCCGAAGATCGACGGCCTGACAGCGTTCCGCCAGATCCGTTCTCACTCCTCCGTTCCGGTCATCATATTGACCGCCAAGGGAGAAGAGACCGATCGCATAGTCGGCCTCGAGACTGGCGCCGACGACTACATCGCAAAGCCCTTCAGCCCCCGCGAGGTCGTGGCCCGGGTCAAGGCCGTCTTACGCCGCGCCGGCCGCGCCGCGCCGCCGGCATCGGGCGACTCTATTCGCTTCGATCAGCTGCTGATCAACCCCCGGACCAGGGACGTGCACGTGGACCGCCGCAAGGTAGAGCTCACGGCCAAAGAGTTTGACCTGCTCTGGTTCCTGGCCTCTAATCCAGGTGATGTGTTTACCCGCGCCCAACTCCTGGACCAAGTCTGGGACTTCCAATACGCGGGAGACGCCAGCACTGTTACCGTCCACATCAGACGTCTGCGCCTCAAGGTTGAGGCCGACCCGGACCACCCACGCTACATCAAGACGGTCTGGGGCGTCGGCTATAAGTTCGTACCATGAGCAAAGTTTCCCTCAATCTAACCCTTCTGGCCGCACATCTGGCGCTTGTGGCCGCAGCGACGAGCCTGGCTTTGCTGATAACGCAACTGACTGTACACCCCCCGTTGAGCGATCTGGCCTTGCTCGCTGCCTTGATGACGCTACTCGGTCTCGCGGCAACCCTATTCGGCCACCTCGCGATCTCCCTCGCCCCCCACCTGAGGTTCGCCAGCCTTCAGGCTCGTATCGGCGGCGCCGCCGTCCTGGGCTCGATCCTGGCGCTGGCTAGCATCCTCATCGTCGCCGAGCTCATGTTCATCTCGAGCCACGACCTGTCCCTACTCATCGCCTTGCTTATCTTCTCCTTGGCCGTCGCCCTCCCCCTGGCTTTAGTCACGGCGGCGTCCCTCGGCGACTCGATATCCGATCTCAGCCGCGGCACTTCGGCCATGGCCGCCGGCGACCTCTCCATCCGCGTGCCGGTCCATGGTTCGGACGAGTTCGCGCGGCTGGCCGTCGCGTTCAATCAGATGGCCGAGCACCTTCAGGCAGCCAACCATCGCCAGGCCGAACTGGAGCAGGCCCGGCGCTCCCTGGTGGCCGCGGTGTCCCACGACCTGCGCACGCCGCTGGCCTCGCTGAGGGCCGCCACAGAGGCTTTACGTGACGGCGTGGTCAGCGACCCTCCCACCGTGAAACGGTATCTCAGCAGCATTCAGGCTGAAGCGCAACGACTAGGCGGACTGATCGACGATCTGTTTGAACTCTCTTTGATAGATAGCGGGAACGTTCGCCTCGATCTAGAGCCAACCCTTCTCGCTGATCTCATCTCCGAGACGGTCGAGAGTATGAACCATCAGGCCCGCCTGAAGAAAATCCACCTCTCCGGCCAATGCCAATCTGACCTCACACCCATTCTCGCTGACCCGCTCAAGGTCCAGCGTGTGATTCTGAACCTGGTGCAGAACGCTATCCGGCACACGCCCAGCGACGGCGCCGTCAGCCTAGAGGCAAGAGAGGTTGAGGCAGCTATCGCCGTGTCGGTCACGGACAACTGCGGCGGCATCCAGCAGCGAGATATCAATCGCCTGTTCGAACCGTTCTATCGTGGCGATCCCGCGCGCCTCCGGGATGGCAGCAGCGCCGGGCTTGGCCTGTCCATCGCCAAGGGGATCGTCGAAGCCCATGGCGGGCGCATCTGGGTGGAAAACTCTTCCCGCAACGGTTGCCGCTTCAGCTTCACCCTCCCCAAGCTAACCGCGGCCGCTTGACCCAGCGCTAAGACTGCCTTACACAGGGGACTAGAGGTTCACTACAACCCTGCTTCGCCTCGGTTCTAGGACTGCTTCCCGTCAGCCCTACCAGGCCGCCACTCGCTCCGCCAAAGCGTACATCATGAACTCCACCCCAACATCGACCCGTTGTAGCGTCAGCCACCTATAATCTAGCTGCGATGTCTGAACGGTTGCCGGCCTCTACCGCCGCGCTGTGGCTAGCGCTGCTTGCCCTCTCCATCGCCCTCTCCACCCTGGCCTCGATCCACGATAAGCTCCCCGGCGACAC
>CBDURB010000122.1:0-5221 GCA_965369585.1 uncultured bacterium | reverse complement strand
ACCCGCATCACCTCTCGCAGGGCGGCCCGCCAATCCGGAACGTGGTGCATCACGGCCATCTCCACCGCGGCGTCGAACCGCTCATCGCCGAAGGGTAGACGAGAGGCATCCGTCATCAGCAGGGCGGCGTCCGCTACGCCGTTATGGGAGAGCCGCCAGCCCGCCTCCAGCACCTGTCGTCGGTCCAGGTCGAACGCGACCAGGCGGCCCGGCCGAAACGTGGCCGCGATGAGCGCCGTCTCCACGCCGCGGCCGCAGCCCCGATCCATTATGGTGAGCCCCGCGGGCAAGGGCGCCAGGCGATGAAGGTTCGCCACCTCCCGCCGCTGCAACCAGGCGTACAGCGGGTTGTTGACAAGCAGCTTTTCCAGAAGCCGCATCTCAGCCAAGGTCTACCCTTTCTTCTATCGCCCTTCGTCTACAGCCCCCTTGAGGCGGGGGCAACACGCGCGGCTGCGTTACTTGTGCCGCCGCTGCCAGCGAGTCTTCTTCAGCATCTTGCGATGCTTGTGCTTGCTGATCTTCTTGCGCCTCTTCTTAATGACTGAACCCATCTAACCTCCGTGACCTGGTTTGGTGTTATTCATTTTGGTTAGCTCATCTCCGGCCCAAGCGATGGTTCGAACCTGAGCGGGGTAACGCCATCGTAAGCTGCCCGAACCGGCGTGTCCACCCTGAGGCCCATGCAGGGCGATCACAGCAGCACCAGGTTGTCCCGGTGCACCACCTCGCCGCCGTAGTGGTGGCCCAGCTCCGCCTCGATACGGTCGGAGCGGAGGCCACGGATGCGCAGCACCTCCTCCGCGCTGTAGTTGGCGATACCACAGGCGATACGGTGGCCGTTACCGTCCGTGATCGCCACCGCGTCGCCGCGCTGGAACTTCCCCTCCACACCCTGCACGCCCACCGGCAGCAGGCTGCGCCGCTGCTCTCGCAGCGCCTTGCTGGCGCCCTCGTCCACGGCGATACTCCCCTTCAGAGACAAACCCGCCACCATCCAGCGCTTGCGACTCTCCATGCGGTCGACGCTGGTGGAGAAGAGAGTGCCTATCTCCTCGCCGCGCGCGACGCCGACGAGCACGTCTGGCCGCCGGCCGTCGGCGATGACGACATCGGCGCCCCCGGCCAGCGCCAGCTTCGCTGCCTCCAGCTTTGTGACCATGCCACCGACGCCCCTGCCCCGCGTATCGCCGGCCAGCCGCTCGATCTCGGCGTCGATGCGCTCCACGCGTGGGATAAGGCTTGCGTTGGCGTCGCGGCGGGGGTCGGCGGTGTGAAGGCCGGCCTGATCGGTCAGCAAGACCAGCAGCTCGGCGTCCACAAGGTTGGCCACCAGCGCCGATAGGTTATCGTTGTCGCCGATCGAGGCCCCCTCAATCTCCTCCACCGCCACCACATCGTTCTCGTTGATGATGGGCACCACTCCCAGCTCCAGCAGGCCGAGCAGGGTATTGCGGGTGTTGAGGTACCCCTGCCGGTCAGCGAAGTCACGGCGCGCGAGCAGCGTCTGAGCGACGGTGACATCGTGCCGGGCGAACAGCTCCTGATAGGCCTGCATCAGGTCAGTCTGTCCCACCGCGGCCAGCATCTGGCGGAACGGCATCCCCTTGCGGTCGCGGGTGACGCCCAGGCGATGACGACCGGCCGTAATAGCGCCGGAGGTTACGATCAGTACGACGGCGCCCCGCTTCTGCAGGCGCGCCACCTGGCCCACCAGCGCCGACATAACCTCCAGGTTCAGCCTGTCGGTGCCGGCGGTGAGCACGTTAGTGCCCACCTTGGCCACGATGCGCCGGTAGCGGAGCCCTTCCTTTTCGGCCTTCCCCTGCGATTTGATGCGCTGTTTAGCCATAGATTAGAAGATATCGTGAAGATGCGTCCGCATTATATCAAACCGCTAGACCCGAGGACGCCGCGCTAATGCCAGAGGCCCCGGCAAAGAGCCGGGGCCTCTCTACTGTCAAATAAGGTGCGCCGTCAGGCCACAGGAGCCTTCCGCTCCATCTGTTCCAGCTCCGCCATCCAGCGCTCGAACGTCCGCAGCCGCTCCTCCATCTGCTCCTTCATCTCGCTCATCTGTTCCGCCTTCTGACTGACGATCCCGTGCTGGCGGGTCACCACGTCTATCGCCTTCCGGAGCTGCTGCTTCTTTTCGAATACGTCGGCCTCCGGTCGGTACTGGGCCGTGATCTCCCGCAGCATCTCCTGCGCCTCCACCATCTCCTTGATCTCAGCCAACGTGAGACCCAGCAGGTTCTGCAAGCGGCGTATGTGCGCTACCCGCTTAACGTCCTCCTCGGAGTAGAGACGGAAGCCGCCGTCCATGCGGCTGGGCGGACGCAGGAGGCCCTTCTCCTCATAGAAGCGCAGCGTCCTCTGCGTGACGCCGGTGCGCTCCGCGACCTCACCTATCTGGAGATACGCTTCTGTCGACTCGGACACAGGACCGGCAACTCCTTGAACTGTCGCAGTTCGTTACTTGAATCGGAGTATAGCCGAGACTTTACTTCTACGTCAAGGTTATGATGGCCCGATTTCGTCTATCGATACCAGCAACCACCGCTACTCGAAATCAGGCCCCGGCTCTTCCTCTTCCTCCGCCTGTGCAGCGATTAGCGAGGGCAGGAGCGCGTCCGTCCGCATCTCTTCTCGCCTGCCTCTGGCCGGCAGCGACAGAACGGCCTCACGCAGAGCGGAAAGCCTGCCGGCTAACTTCCCATCCAGGATCACCCCCGCCACGCCTGCCTCCCGCAGCGCCTCCAGCCGAGACGGCTCAATCTTCGGTGTAACCTCAACCAGCAGCGGCGTCTGCGAGAGCAACGAATGACGGCGCAGCTCCATCAGCCGCCGGACGGTGAACGGCTCATCGATCGGCGCTATCTCCAGCGCATCCAGGGGCAGGCCGGCCAGCGCTCTCAGCCCCATATCGCTCGTTTCAGCGCCGACGCGCAGCACGAGGCCCACCTTCTCCTCCAACACCGTCTCCCCCGACGACTCCTCGTCCAGCAGCACAAAGTCCGCCCCCGCCTCGCGCGCGGCCGCTACCGTCGCCCGCTGCGCATCCTCCGCTAGCAGCCCCACAGGCACATCTCCCAGCTTCTTGAGGGCGTCCCCCAGCTTGTCCGCCGCCAGGCCGGTAATGATCACGGCATCCGCGCCGGCGGCTGCGGCGTCACCCACGCTCTTCACCTGGTTCTTGTCCAGCCGTAGCAGACAGAGCAGCGTAGGAGAGGCGCGGCGCCCCGTCGCAACGCCGAAGCCTATCGGACCCGGCGCCACCCGCCCCGCGCTTCTGATCTTGTCAGCCAGTTTGCTCATCTGCTCCCTCCCTGCCCGCCAGCATCAGCCGGAGGCTGACACGCCTCCGGCGGGGGCAGACTTAAACTCTCCGCCCATTATGGGCACCCGCCATCTCCGCGGGCAAGCCTGCCTGCGGCGTGCCCGCCTCAGGAGGGGCAGGCAGGTCATTCGACCTAACCCTCAACCGTAGGCTACTATTGACGCCGATTCCAAGGAGGTGACCGATGAAGCTCGAGGGCAAAGCAGCGCTGATCACCGGCGCCGGCTCCGGCATCGGCCGCGCCATCGCCCTGCTGTTCGCCGCTGAAGGCGCCAGCGTACTCGTCGCCGAACTGAACGAAGAGTCCGGCCAAGCGGTCGCGCGGGAGATCGAGGACGCAGGCGGCCGCGCCCGCTTCCTGCCCACGGACACCTCCCGCGAGGACGACGTTAAGTCCGCCATCGCCGCCACCGTGGACGCCTGGGGCCGGCTGGACATCCTGGTGAACAACGCGGGGATCATCGCCATCGAGCACACCTGGGACGAGGTGATCGCCGTCAACCTCTCGGGAGTGTACTACGGCTGCTTGCACGGCCTGGCGGCGATGAAGCCGCAGGGCGACGGCCGTATCGTCAACCTGGCGTCTGTGGCCGGCCTCGTGGGAGCCAGCGTGCCCGGCATCCCCGGCGGCTTCGGCTACCCCTATGGCGCATCAAAGCACGGCGTCATCGGCCTCACCCGTCAGTTCGCCCTGGACGGCGCTCCGGAGGTACGCGTGAACTGCATCTGTCCCAGCTTCGTGGACACGCCTATGGTCAACGTCGTCACCCAGACGCAGCCGCTGAGGGAATGGGCGCTGGCCAACACGCCCCTGGGCCGCCTGGGTCAGCCCGAGGAGATCGCGAAGGCGGCGCTGTTTCTGGCCGGCGACGACTCCTCATTCATGACCGGCGCGCCGCTCATCGTGGACGGCGGCTGGACCGCCCGTTAGGCTAGCCGCAGCTGTAGATCTCCTCGGTTATCAGTAGATCCGGCTCCAGGTCAGACTTCGCTATACGCACGATATGGGAGGGCTGAGTGATCACGGCGGTCACGATGCAGTCCGGGCCGGGGACCGTCCTGCTCACCCGCACCAAGAGCCTGCCTTCGATCTCTTCGATGCCCGTGATCTCGAACCGATAGCCCCCGGAAGGCTCGGTCTGGTCCACCACCGCGATCACCATCTCGCGGGAGAAGTCCACATCAGGCGCCCCGGGCGCCGGCGACACGTTCGCCTGGTGACGAGACCAGAGCTCCTCCCACCCGGCCTGCGTGTCGAGCTTGAACACCTGCGGCCGCTCTCCCGCGACACCGCTCTGGTCGCCGATATCGATCGTCTCAAACCCCTCCGCTGGCGCGTTCACAGGCACAGTGGGGCTACCCTGCGGCGCGGGTGTGGACCCGCTGGAACCGGCGCTGCTGCAGGCAGCGAGCGCGAGCAGCACCAGCGTGGCCCCGGCGGTCGGCAGAAACGGGATTCGTGTCAGACTCCTCATCCTATGGTATAGACGGCCGCGACGGTAGTTTTGTTCCCAGCCTAGAGGATCTTGCTCAGGAACGCCTGCGTGCGTGGCTGCGACGGCCGCAGGAACAGCTCCTCCGGCGACCCTTCCTCCACGATGACCCCCTCGTCCATGAACACGATCCGGTCCGCCACCTCCCGCGCGAAACCCATCTCATGGCTCACCACGATCATCGTCATCCCCTCTCGCGCCAGCGACTTCATCACGTCCAGCACCTCGCCCACCAGCTCCGGGTCCAGGGCGGACGTTGGCTCATCAAACAGCATCAGCTTCGGCTGCATCGCCAGCGCCCGCGCGATCGCCACCCGCTGCTGCTGCCCGCCGGATAGCTGGGCCGGATACGATGACAACTTGTCCGCCAGACCCACCTTGGCCAGCC
>CBDURB010000121.1:0-5225 GCA_965369585.1 uncultured bacterium | reverse complement strand
AACGCCACCGAGACGATCATCTTCTGTACCGCCAACGCCCGCGCCCTGCGGCACTTCATCGAGCTCCGCGGCTCCGAAGGCGCGGACGTCGAGATCCGCAAGGTCGCCCTTCAGGTGCTGCGCATCATGCAGCGCGAGGCTCCCACCCTCTTCGGCGACTACGAGATCGTCCGCGAGAACGGCACCGAGGTCGCCCGCACCCAGTTCCAGAAGGTGTAGCGGGCGGAGTGCAGAGGGGCTCGCCCCCGGAGCCTGTCCTGAGCGAGGCCGGAGGCCGAGCCGAAGGGCCGGGGGGTTTCAGGGGGTGTCCCCCTGAAGATACCCCCCTATCGCCGCCTCTAGCTCCTGCGGCTTGAACCCCATCGGGCCCGGGCCGCTCCGGTAGGCGATTCGTCCCTCCGCGTCAATGAGGTACAGCCGGTCCGGCAGCGCCGCGTACGCCCGGTCCACCTCGTTCGTCATCTCGTCGATCAGCGTCGGGATCGAAAGCTTCAGGCTTACCACGCACGCCTCCGCCACCGCCTCTCGCTCCTCAGCCGACTTTGGCTGCGCGAACAAGACCTCCTCCTGCTCGTTGATCGCTATCTGCCAGCCGTCGGTCGAGTGCGCCTCCTGGATGTACACCACGAAGAACGACACCGCCTCACCGTAGCGCTGGTGCATCTCCTCCAGGCGACCCACCTGGTGTCGGAACGGCGGTCAGGTGTACGAACCGAAGATCAGCGCGACGGGCCTGCCCCGCAGCTCCGACAGCCGCACCGTGGCGCCCTTCCCATCCAGGACAGGCAGCTCGAAGTCCGGCGCCTCATCCCCCACCTTAGGGGCGCGCTCCTCGCGCTTCGCCATCGCCTCCTGAAGCTGGGCGAACCGCTGTCCGGTCATCGGCGACGGGTCGTGATGCAGATGTTCGTGCTCTAGCTGGCGAGTCATCGTATTCCTCCTCGGCGCGGGCGGCGGCTATGCGCCATTATATCGTAGGCCCCCTTACCCGCGTCGCTAACGTCGCCGATAGACGAGTATGCTCTGGGACAGCGGCGATGCCGGTGCGTTATCATATCCCCGCATGCCTGCCCTGAACGAAACCGAAGGGTCCGCCCAAATCATCGACGGCAAGGCGATCGCCGCACAGATCCGAGCCGAGGTAGCCGAACGCGCCCGCAAGCTGGCGGAGCGTGGCGTCACCCCCGGCCTCGCCTTCGTCCTCGCCGGCGAGAACCCCTCCTCCATCTCCTACGTCCGCTCCAAGGGTGACGCCGCCGAGGACGCCGGCATCTTCTCCGAGACGTTTCACTTCAGCGACTCCATCTCCCAGGAGCAGCTCATCTCGCGCATCATCGATGTGGAGGAGGACAGCCGCTTCCACGCCGTGCTCGTACAGCTGCCGCTGCCGCCCAACCTGGACGAGTCGGCCGTCGTCAACGCTATCGATCCCACCAAGGACGTCGACGGCATCACGGCCGTGAACCTGGGCCGCTTGCTGCGGGGCGAGCCCTGTCCCCACCCCGCCACCCCCGCCGGCGTCATAGAGCTGCTTCACCGCACCGGCAACCCGCCTGAGGGCAAGCACGTCGTCGTCTGCGGACGCTCCAACATCGTCGGCAAGCCCCTGGCCGGCATCCTCATGCAAAAAAACCCCCGCGCCAACGCTACGGTCACGATCTGCCACACCGCGACGCCCAACCTGGCCGATTTCACCCGCCGGGCCGATATACTCGTCGTCGCCATAGGCTCGCCGGCCGCCATCACCGCCGATATGGTGAAGCCCGGCGCCGTCGTCATCGACGTGGGCAACAACTGGGTGCCTGACCCCTCCCGCAAGAGCGGCCGCCGCCTCGTCGGTGATGTGGACTTCGAGGGCGTGTCGGCTGTCGCCGGTGCCATCACGCCCGTCCCGGGGGGAGTAGGGCCGATGACCGTCGCGATGCTCCTGTCCAACACCGTCGCGCTCGCCGAGGCCAGCCTGGCGTAAGCGGCTAAGCGCAGGCGAGAGGGTGGAGACGGGCTACGGCAGCTAGACTCGAGGGCTGACTGAGCTTCAGGCAGGCCTGCCTACCGTCAGGCAGGTTCGGCTTTGGCCGGGGGCTTGTCCAGCTCGCGCAGCCACGAGGGCAGGCGGCGCTCTATCTGCGGCCAGTAGCTTCGTACGGCCAGCGCGATGATCAGGCCGAATAGCGCCACTATGATCCCCAGCGGCGCGTCCACCAGATAGTGATTGCCGGTGACCACCGTGGAGAGGATCATCGCCGGCGGCAGCAGCAGCGCCAGCCCGCGCAGAATCGGGTTGCGGACGGAGAGGAACAGCCCCAGCGCCAGTAGCAGGTTCCAACCGACGTGCATGCTGGGCACGGCCGCGAACTCGTTTACACCCGGCGAATTGTCATACGTGAGGGAGATTGTGTACTGGAGCGTGTCGATGAACCCCGCGCCAATGAGTCGCGGTGGCGCCACCGGGAACAGCACGAACACCACCAGCGCAATCGCACCCGAGGCCAGGAACGCGTTCCGGATCAGGCTGTACAGCGGTGGGTTCTTCCAGAACAGGTAAGCACCCACAACGATGATGAGTGGGAAGTGCCCGTAGAAGTAGATGACGTTGAACAGATGGGTGAGCCCCTCGTAAGGCAGGGTGGCTGCCTGCAGCGATAGCTCGCGGAATATGCCCAGGTCGCGCTCCAGGCGGATCAGCTGTCCCGCGTTCGTGAACGCGTCCACCGTCTGCTCCGCCGCGTGATTGCGTACCAGATAGTACAGCAGGTACGCTACCGCCATGATCAACGGCTCGCGCACGTAGCGAGAAAATACGGCCGTTCGTACCCTTGCCATAAACGTCTCCCATAAATTATACACTCAACGTCCATCTTGCCAACCCCAGGTCTTACATAAAGACGCTGCCGTTGGCGTTTATTGATGCGTCTCGCCACATCGCTACCTCTGCCTACGCCCGGATAGCCGAAACTCGACCGTCTTGTAACGCATCGCCCTCTTGCTTCGTCTGTTCATTAGCGGACAAAAGACTATACTTGGAGATAGTGATGCTCTACTACTGGTGGCTCTATAACGTCCTGGCGCCGATGGTCGCGCTGGGTATGCTCATGCGCGCCTCTCCCCTCTACGCCGGCGCCTGGCCCCTGGGCCTCGATTACCTGGCCGAAGACTACTAGCCGCAGCCTCGCGGCCTTAGTAGGGGGCTGGGCTCAAGCCTGACCTTGCGGGGCTACGGGTCGCATGAACAGGTCCCTGGGCGCGGTATAATGCCCGCTAGCAGGTCCGTCCCCAAGGAGGCCGAACATGACCGCCGCCCCCGAAGACCGCCAGTCCGTCGAACAGGCCGCCTTCTTCTACCGCGGCCCCTCGCAGCTGATCGCCGACGGCGTCGTCTTCCTCCCCTCCTTCGGCACCTGCACCGCCTTCCTCTGTGACGATCGCATCCTCCTCGTCGACACCACGATCGCCCAGGTCGCCCCCCGTGCCCTCGACGACCTGCGCTCCAACCACTCCCAGGACCCCATCGAGACGATCGTCTACACCCACGGCCACATCGACCACACCACCGGCGCCGAGACCTTCCTCGCCGATGCCCAGGCCCGCGGCCACCCCCGCCCCCGCATCCTCGCCCACCGCGACCTCCCCGCCCGCTTCGATCGCTACCGCCTCCTGGCTCCCCATAACGACTTCATCAACCGCGTCCAGTTCAACCTGCCGGAGACCGTCCACCCCTTCTCCAACGCGAACTGGGTCTACCCCGACGAGGTTTACTCGGAGGCGCTCGTTCTCACAGTCGGCGGCGAGCGCTTCGAGCTCTACCACGCCCGCGGCGAGACGGACGACGAGACCTGGGTCTGGTGCCCCGCCCGCCGCGTCCTCTGCACCGGCGACACCTTCGTCTGGTCCTCGCCTAACGCTGGCAACCCCTACAAGGTCCAGCGCTACGCCCTCGACTGGGCCCAGGCCCTCCAGGCGATGGCCTCCCTCCGTCCCCTTCACCTCCTCCCTGGCCACGGCCCCGCCCTCTCCGGCGAGGACCGCATCCAGGACGCGTTGCTGACCACCGCCGCCTTCCTCCGCTCCATCCACGATCAGGTCGTCGCCAAGATGAACGAGGGCAAGTGGCTGGAGGATATCCTCCGCGAGATCGACTACCCGCCCACGGACAAGCCCTGGCTCCGCCCTATCTACGACCACCCGGAGTTCATCGCCCGCAACGTCTACCGCCTCTACGGCGGCTGGTACAGCGGCGACCCCGCCGACATCCTCCCCGCCCACTCCGGCGACATCGCCCGCGAGCTCGTCGGCGTCTGCGGCGCCGAGCCCTTGCTGGCCCGTGCCCGCGCCCTACGCGACGCCGGCGACCTCCAGATCGCCTGCCACATCGCCGACTTCGTCCGCAAGGGCGACCCCGACAACCGCGACGCCTGGCTCCTCTGGCGCGACCTGTTCGCCGCCCGCAGCGAAGCCGAATCCTCCCTCATGGCCCGCGGCGCCTTCCACTCCGCCGTCCGCGAGGCCGAGACTCGCCTCAAACAGCTGGACGGCTAGGTGTAGGCGCGACTTGTAGGGGCGACCCTTGGCTCGCCCACCATCTCTCCCGCCCTCCAACGACGATGTAGGGGCGACTTGTAGGGGCGACTCGAGAGCCCTAGGGGCCTGTAGCCTCGCCGACCATGTAGGGGCGACCCTGCCTACCGGCAGGCAGGCTTCAGGTCGCCCGCCCAGGTCGCTCGCGTACACCCGCGAGGAACACGTAGGCGGCTACCATGTAGGGGCGACTCGAGAGTCGCCCTAGGGGCCTGTGGCCCCCTGTGGCCCCCTACCCCTGCCGGAAATCCCAGGTCGTCTTCCGCGCCGGCGTGAACCGGATGTACACTCGCTTCCCCCAGCCGATGAGCTGCTTCGCGTACTCCGTCGCGGCCTCCTCGCCTTCCCTGTACGGCGCGAACATCTTGGCCATGCCGCCCACGTCGTTCTCCGGCCCCTCAATCGTCGCCGTGCCCCAGAAGTGCACGCCGTGATACGGAAACTCCGTCGTGTCGATCAGAAGGGAGCACTTCACGTTCCGCTTCAAGTTCCTCACCGGGCCCGTGTCCTCCCACGTGTTCATCATGATCGAGCCGTCGTCCTTGGCCATGAACCACATCGGGGATATCCGAAGCTCCCCCTTCGGCGACTGTGTCGCCAGCTTCCCCACCAGCGGCTGGCTCAGCAGCTCCTTCAGACCCTCATCGCTG